>JAYTHH010000196.1:0-5245 GCA_043732745.1 Rhodospirillales bacterium | reverse complement strand
GGCAACGCGGCATTGGCGACATTCGTGGAAGGCGTGAAGGCGAAGCGCGCTGCCGGGCAGGCAAGCGTGCCCTCCCTGCTGTCGGACGAAATGGCGTGCAACCCCTTCATGCGCGCCCCCGATGTGGCAACGCTGGCGGACCTGCGAGACCAAAAGAACAAATTCTAAAAGAACACCTGGGGACACTCCGCCATGAAGCTCTACCACTCGCCAGCAAGCCCGTACGCCCGGAAAGTGCTCGCCTGCGCCATCGCGCGCGGCCTGGATTCGCAGATCGAGATCATCCCCACCAATCCGCACACCTCGCCGGCGGAGCTGCTGGCCATCAACCCGCTCAGCAAGATCCCCTGCCTGGTCGCCAGCGACGGCACCGCGTTGTTCGACAGCCCGGTGATCGTGGAATTCCTCGACAGCCTCGATGGCGGTCTGGCGCTGTTCCCGCGCGCCGGTGGCCCCCGCTGGCGCGCGCTGAAGGAGCAGGCGCTGGCCGATGGCATCATGGATGCAGCGGTCGGCCGCCGCATGGAGCAGGCCCGCCCCAAGGAAGAAGCGCGTGACGCCGTGATGGCCCGCCAAAAGGTTGCCGTCACCCGTGCGCTGGACGCGCTGGAATCCGATCCGCCGACGCAAACCCTGGATGTCGGTTCGATCAGCATCGCCTGCGCGCTGGGCTATCTCACCTTGCGCTTCAGTGACGAGCCGTGGCGCGAAGGCCATCCCAAGCTGACGGCCTGGTTCGCGGAGTTCGGCCTCAACCCCTGCATCGCCCGCACAAAACCGGTCGGCTGATGATCGATCTGCGGAACGTAGACACGCCGGCCACGTCGATCGTGGACGCGCTGGGGTTGGCACCACACCGGGAAGGCGGCTGGTTCAGCGAAACCTGGCGGGACTCGCCGGAAGATGGAAGCCGCGGCGCCGGCACAGCCATCCTGTTCCTGTTGGCGCTGGGCCAGTTCAGCCACTGGCATCGGGTGGACGCCGCCGAACTCTGGATCTGGCAGGCCGGCGCGCCGTTGGTGCTGTCGGTGTCGCCCGACGGCCACGACGCCAGCGCGCATTGGCTGGGGCCGGATCTCGGCGCGAAGCAGTCGCTGCAACACGTGGTTCCTGCCGGCCATTGGCAGGCCGCAACCAGCCTGGGCGCCTGGACTCTCGTCACCTGCACCGTCAGCCCGGCATTTCAGTTCGAAGGCTTCGAGATGGCGCCGCCGGACTGGCGACCCTCGCCACGGTGACGTCGCCGGCGAAACGTTGTTCTGGCGCTCATGTTCAAGCGTCTGGGTCAAGCAACCCAACCGCATCATGATCTAAAAAGGCGCGCTGGCACCGGCGACGGGAAGTGATCGGCGCCGGTGCAGACCACGTTCAGTACATATGCTGCCCGCCGTTGATGGACAGCGTCGATCCGGTGACGAAATCAGCATCGTCCGCGGTCAGGAACAGCACCCCGCGGGCGATGTCCTCGGCATGGCCAAGACGGCCCACCGGGATGCGCGAGATGATCTTGGCGAGCACATCCGCCGGCACCGCACGCACCATGTCGGTGTCGACATAGCCCGGCGCGATGGCGTTCACTGTGATGCCGAAGCGGGCGCCCTCCTGCGCCAAGGCCTTGGTAAAGCCATGGATGCCCGACTTGGCAGCGGCGTAGTTCACCTGGCCATACTGCCCAGCCTGGCCGTTGATCGAGCCGATGTTGACCACGCGGCCGAACTTCGCCGAACGCATGCCCTCGAAAGTGAGTTTGCACAGGTTAAAACAGGAGCCCAGATTGGTGTCGATCACTGCATCCCACATGTCGCGGCTCATGCGCGCCATGGTGCCGTCCCGCGTGATGCCGGCGTTGTTGACCAGGATCTCGATCGGGCCTGATTGCGTCGTGATCTCGGCCACCGCCGCCTCGCACGCCGCGAAGTCGCCGGCGTCGAATTTCTTGACTGAAATGCCAGTCTCTTCGGTGAAGGCCGACGCAGCGGCGTCGTTGCCGGCATAGCTGGCAACGACCGTGCGTCCGGCGGCTTTGAGGTGACGGCTGATTTCGGCGCCGATGCCGCGGGTGCCGCCGGTGACGAGGGCAACTCTACTCATTTTATTTCACTCCCTGGACAGTGTACGCAACATATCAAAACAAACCGGACGCGCCAGGGGGAAAGGCGGCGCGGGATTGAGATTTTCTCGCCCTAACCGGTGAAATTTCGAACTTTCGCCGATTGCGCCGGCGGAGGGGTTCTGGTTGATAGCGCCGTTGAGCAACCGTGGCGACACCACGCCGAATTGCCGTATTCCTAAACACACGCCGTTAACGGATGGCACGAAAAGCGCATGGTCAGTGAGACGAGCATTCCTGACGACGTAGCGACATCGCACGGCACCGGACAGCCCTGTCCCTGGAACCATTTCGACGCCGAGTGGTATGCCGACACGCATATGGGCCGCCCGGCTGCCACCGATCCGACCGATCCGCTGGAGCACTACACCACGCTCGGCGCGGCCCGGCGACTTTCCCCCAATCCGTATTTCGACGAGGCCTGGTATCTTTCGACCTACCCTGACGTGCGGAATGGGATCGGCGAAGGCCTGTGGGAGAGCGGCTTCGCGCATTACCGCAAATCCGGGCATGTCGACCGTGATCCGCACTTGCTGTTCTGCGACAGCTTCTATCGGGCCAGCCGCGGCGACCTGTCGCGCGCCAGTCTGGCGAGCCGCGGGCTGCGCAACGGCTATCATCATTTTCTGATCGCGGGGCAGAACGAGGCCAGCAGCGGCAGCCCGTTCTTCAACGCGGCCTATCTGACAGAAGCCACGGGGATCGCGGAGAACCCGTTCACCGCGCTGCTGAAGGCGCCCTGGCTCGGCACGCTGCGGCTGTCGCAGTATTTCGACACCGAATGGTACATCGCCTGCCACCAGCACGTCGAAGACATGGTGGCGGACGGAGAGTATGCCTCCGCCCTGCACCACTACCTCACGAATCCCACCCCCTGGCGCTTTGCGGGCAGCCCGGATTTCGACGAGGCGTTCTACAGCGCTCGCTACCCCGACATCGCAAACGCGATCGGCGCCGGCACCTTGCGGTGCGGCTATCTGCATTTCGTGCTGCATGGCCGCTTCGAGGACCGCCAGCCCAGCACCTGGTTCGACCCCGCGTTCTACAAACGCCACAAGCGCGTGGCCGCAGCGCTCAAAGCCGATCCGGGTATGACCGCGTTCGACCATTACCAGCGCGTGGGCCAGCGCCTGGGGTTGCCGACGGTGCGCCCCGCCCATCTTACGCCGACGCCGGAACGCCCGGCGAGCGAGGCGGCCGGCAAGGACATCTTTCTGCGCATGGCGCATCTGTGGGCGCAGGGCCAGGCCACCTCGCTGATCCGGTTTCCCCACCACGAGGCGCCCAATATCAGCGTCGTGATGTGCGCCTTCAACCATTACGACCTGACCATCCAGACCCTGCTGCATCTGTCCGGCAGCACCGGCGTGCGGTTCGAAGTGATCCTGGTCGACAACGCGTCGGTGGACGCCACGCGCCACATCGAAAGCCGGGTGGAAGGGCTTACGGTCATACGCAACGCCAACAATATCGGATTCTTGCGCGCCAGCAACCAGGGCATCGCGGCGGCGCGTGGCACCTACGTTCTGCTGCTGAACAACGACGTGATCCTGCCGCCAAACGCGCTGGAAATCGCGATGGCGCGGCTGGGCCGGGACGACGGCATCGGCGCCGTCGGCGGCAAGGTGGTGCGCACGCATGGCCTGCTGCAGGAGGCCGGCTGCATCCTGTTCAGCGACGGCAGCGCGCTCGGCTACGGCCGGGACGCCGATCCGTTCGATCCGGAATACAATTTCGTTCGCGACGTGGATTACTGCTCCGGCGTGTTCCTGATGATGCCAACCGCCCTGATACGCGAGCTGGGCGGCTTCGATCTCGACTACGCGCCCGCCTATTATGAAGAAACCGACCTCTGCGCGCGGATCTGGAAATCCGGCAAACGCGTGGTGTACGACCCGTCGGTGGTGATCGTGCATCTGGAATTCGGCTCCAGCCGCAATCCCGATGCGCCGCGCGCGCTGATGCGCCGCAACCGCGAGACCTTCCTGGCCAAGCACCGCGAATGGCTGCTGGGCAAAACCGTGCCCGATCTCCGCCTGGCGGTGGTGGGCCGCATCGCCACGCGCCGCCACCGCGTGCTGGTGGTGGAGGACACCATCCCCTACCGCCATCTCGGCTCCGGCTTCGCCCGCTCGGCGGATGTGGTCTCCAGCCTGGTGGCGCTCGGCTGCGATGTGACGGTGCTGCCGATGAACCCGATCGAGTTGCCGACGGACCCGCGCCAGGGTTTCGATGAAGGCGTGGAGCTGCTGGGGAACCGCGATGCCGGCGGCGCGGCGCGGCTGCTGGTGGAGCGGGAGCATTACTACGACACCATCTGGGTGTGCCGCGCGCACAACCTGCATCGGCTGGTGGGGGCGGTGGGCACCGAGTGGGGCGCGCTGCGCCACTCCCGCATCGTGCTGGATACCGAAGCCCTGGCGTGTAACCGCGACGCCGCCTCCGCCACGCTCGAAGGCCGCAAGTTCGATCTGCCCAAGGCCCAGAAACGCGAGTTGCGTCAGGCCCATCTAGCGCAGGAGATCTGCTGCGTGAACGCAGTGGAGCAGGCGCAATTGGGTGCCTCCGGCCTGCCCCGCGTGCATGTGCTGGGCCACGCCATCGACCTGCGGCCATCGCCGAACAGCTTCGCGCGCCGGCGCGACATCCTGGCCCTAGGCTCGCTCTACGGCACCGAGACGCCGAATTTCGACGGGCTGCGCTGGTTCATCCGTGAAGTCTGGCCCGACGTGCACGCGAAATTGGGCGACGCCAGGCTACTGGTGGCCGGCTTCACCGCCGAGGGGCTGGATGTGGAAACATTGCTCGCGGGCCCGGGCGTGGTGCATCTGGGATTCGTGCCAGACCCGTCGGATCTGTACAACGAAGCCCGCCTCTTCCTCGCCCCCACCCGCTTCGCCGCCGGCATCCCCTTCAAGGTCCACGAGGCCGCCTCGTTCGGCCTGCCCGTGATAGCCACCACGCTGCTGGCGAAGCAGTTGGGCTGGGCGCCCGGCACCGATCTGGTGGCCCACTCGCCCGATGATCCCAAGGCCTTTGCAAAAGCCCTGATCGCAGCCTACGGCGATGCAAAACGCTGGAAGGCGCTGCGCGAGGCGGCCTTGGCCCAGATTGGCGTTGAATGCAGCCGTGACG
>JAYTHH010000195.1:0-5261 GCA_043732745.1 Rhodospirillales bacterium | reverse complement strand
CGGCGCGCGGCGAGCAGCTTCGCGCGGGGAAACCGCTCGGTGGCGAGGCAGCCGAGCCAGCTCCAGCTTTGGAAGAACGACCCTTCGGCCCGGTTTTCCAGCGCCCGCCAGCGCGGTCCGAGCGCTGCGACGTCAGCGATGTCGGTAATGGTGAGCGTAAGGGCGATGGGTTTGTCCTGGCGTTTTCGCGTGCGTTCCTGGGATAGCAATCACGAGAGACTTCGTCTGCGGCCTTTCTTTTGCCGTTCATGTGCGGCACGTTCCGCGCGCTGGCGGTTTTCGACCGCTTCCATGGGCTGCGGCATCTATGCCTGTTGGAGAACACGATTTGCTCAGCTTTTTGCCGCGAAGTGTGCTGTTGCCGCCGATTCTGCTGCTGATGGCCGCGCTGGTCTGCTGGGGTGTGGCGTGGCGCTATCCGAAGGCAGGCCTGCGGCTAGTGGGCGTGTGCCTGCTGCTGCTGCTGGTGCTGGCCTTGCCGATCACGCCCGCCCTGATGTTCAACGCGCTGGAGTCGGGTATTCTGCTCACCCGGCCGCCATCGCCGGAGAGCCGACCGCAGGTCGATCCGCTGGCCGTGGTCGTGCCCCCGGCGGCGGCCGCTTCGCCGCCCATGGCGGCGCTGCTCACGAGGTCACCGCCCACGGCGGAGCTGCTCACGAGGTCGCCGGCTGTGCCGGCGTTGCCGCGCGCGATCGTCATTCTTGGTGCCGATGGCAGCTTCGGGCGCGTCGGCGGTGCGATCTTCGGCGGTGCTCAGCCGGGCAGCCTGTCGCTGGAGCGGCTGCGCGCTGGGGCCGCGCTACAGCGGCGCACGAACTTGCCGATCCTGTTGACCGGGGGCGCCCTCAACCCCGGCTCCATTCCGATCTCCGTGTTGATGCGCCAGAGCCTGCAGGACGACTTCAAGGCGCAGGCGCAATGGGTGGAGCCGCGTTCCGCCGATACCTGGGAGAACGCCGAATTCACCGCCGCCATCCTGGCGCGCGAGGGGATCACCTCGGTCTATGTCGTCACCCATTCCTGGCATATGCGTCGCGCGTTGATTGCGTTTCACCATTTCGGCATCACGGTCTGGCCGGCACCGGTGAGCCTGGCCGCCTATGAGGGCATCAAGCTGGAGATGTTCCAGCCTTCGGTCACCGCCTGGCTTGATTCGTACTTCGCGATGCATGAATGGGTCGGCTGTGCCGTCTATTCTATACGCTCTGGGGCGTTCTGGGGCGCTGCGGGCTGAGATGAGGCGCTATGGCCATCCGGATGCGTTGCCCGAAGCGGCGTGGGCGTTGTTCGCGCCCGAAGCCGCCGACCCCGATCGCTTCTATGCGACCGCCGCGTGGTATCGCGTGGTGGCGGCGCATGCGGTGCCCGTGGGCGCCTCGGCTTGCTTTGCCATGGCCGGGCCGGAGGGCGCGCCGGATGACGCGCCCTGGGTGCTGTTTCCTCTGTTGCATCTGCAGAACGGCGGCTGGCAGAGCCTGACGACGCCCTATACCTGCCTGCATCGGCCGCTGACCCGCGAAGGCGTCTCGGGCATCGAGCTGGAAGATGCCGGTCGTGCGCTGGCCCGGTTCTGCCCAGACGGGCTGCGTCTGGAGGCGCTGGACCCCAACTGGCCCGGGCTCCTCGACCTGCGGCGCGGGCTCCGCCGCGGCGGCCTTGTGGCACTGCGGTTCGATCATTTCGGGAATTGGCACGAGCCCGTGTCGGACTGGTTGGCCTATCTGGCCGGAAGGGACGGTGCGCTGCGCGAGACCATCCGCCGCAAGACCGCCCGGGCGCTCCGTGACTCGCGGATCCGGCTGGAGCTGTTCCGCTGTGCTGACGGACTCGAAACGGGGATCGCGGCCTTCGAGGACGTCTATCGGCGCAGTTGGAAGGAGCCCGAGCCCTATCCCAGCTTCAACGCTGCGCTTATGCGGATGACGGCTGGGCAGGGCGTGCTGCGGCTGGGCGTGATGTGGCAGGACGATCGGGCGATCGCGGTGCAGTACTGGGTAGTGACGGGGGAAGTCGCCTGCGTGCTGAAGCTGGCGCATGACGAGGCGGCGCGGGTGCTGTCGCCGGGCACCGTGCTGACGGCCTGGATGATACGTGGGATGCTGGCCGAGGGCCTTGTCAGGGAGCTGGATTTCGGGCGCGGCGATGACCCCTACAAGCAGGGCTGGGCCAGCTTCCGACGTCAGCGCATCGGGTTTTTGCTGGTCGATCCGCGCAGCTATTCCGGCATCCTAGCGATCGCCCGACACTGGCTGGGCCTGATCCGCCGTCGTTTGAATGTGTGGCAACGATGAAAATACGGAGACACGGGATCGCCTCGCGTCGTGTAGCATTAGGAGGTTGTTTGAAAATTGGCGCGAAAGTGTCTTGTGGTATTTTTGATGCGTGGGAATAAGTTTTGTATGACCGGATCATATCGTTGAGCACCTATACGATCACAGGCGGCGCCGGGTTCATCGGCTCCCATTTGGCCGACGCGTTGCTGGGCGCCGGCCACACGGTTCGCGTGCTGGACGATCTGTCCAGCGGCAGTCTCGACAACCTGGACTCGCGCTGTGTTTTCTTTGAGGGCGACGTGCGCGACCAGCGAGCTGTCATGGCGGCGATGGAAGGGGCTGACGGCTGCTTCCATCTGGCCGCCATCGCCTCGGTCGAGCGGGGCAACCAGGATTGGTTGGGCACCCATGCCGTGAACCAGACTGGCAGCATCGTGGTACTGGACTGCGCCCGCGCGCTGGGCGGCATCCCCATGGTGTACGCCTCCTCTGCCGCCGTGTATGGCGACTATGGGGGCGATTCCGGGGATGGCTCGGTGCGCGAGGACCAGGGCGCCGCACCGGTGAGCGCCTATGGCGCGGACAAACGAGGCTCGGAGCTGCATGCAAGGGTGGCCTTCGCGGTGCATGGCGTGCCCTCGCTCGGCCTGCGATTCTTCAACGTGTACGGCCCGCGCCAGGATCCGCTGTCACCGTATAGCGGCGTGATTTCCATCTTTGCCCGGCTCGTGGCCGATGGCGAGGTGATGACGGTGCATGGCGACGGCTCGCAGACGCGCGATTTTGTCTATGTCGGCGATGTCGTGGCCCATCTGCAGCAGGCCATGCGGGTGCTGCACCGGACGAAAATGGCGCAGATCCTCAATGTCTGCACAGGCCGTGGCACCACGGTGCTGGCCTTGGCGCAGGCGCTTATGAAGGTGGGTGCGAAGGGGGGCGGCAGTGGCTGCTCCAGGATCGTCTACGACAAGGAGCGGCTGGGCGATGTCCGCTATTCCGTCGGCGATCCGGACGCCGCGGTGGCGCTGCTCGGCCTGCGCGCCGGGGTGACGCTGGAGGAGGGGCTGCGACACACGCTGGTGAGCCTGTCCGGCGCCCGCATCGGCGCCGGAGTTGCGGTACCAGAACTCAGCCGCTGAGCGCTCCACGCCGCCGATGACGCATTCCGCCGGTGGCTCGATCCTGAGGCAGACCATCAGCGGCGCCGGCTGGATCATCGGCTGGCGCATGACCACGCGACTGCTCGGCCTGCTCAGCACCCTGGTGCTGGTGCGCCTGCTGGCGCCGCAGGATTTTGGCCTGGTGGCGCTGGCCGCCGGCTTCTGGCAGGCGATCGACGCGATGTCGTCCCTGGGCGTGGAGGAGGCGCTGGTGCGCGAGCGGGCGCCGGACAGGGCGCTGTATGACACCGGCTTCACCATCAACGCGCTGCGCGGCGTGGCCACGGCTGCGATCATCCTGGCCGGCGCCTGGCCGTTCGCCTGGTTCTTCAGCGAGCCCAGGCTGGCCCCGGTGCTCCTGGCGCTGTCGTTTTCAGCGTTCCTCAACGGGCTGGAGAATATCGCCATTGTCGATTTCCGGCGGCAGATGGATTTCCGCAAGGAATTCGTGCTGGCGGTGTTTCCCCGCTTCGCCAGCATCGGGGTGACCATCCTGGTGGCGGTGCTGCTGCACAGCCATTGGGCGCTGGTCGCGGGCATCCTGCTGTCCGTGACGTTGCGCATCCTGGGTGGCTACATCGTGCACCCCTACCGCCCGCGGCTCAGCCTATCGCGCTGGTCGGTGATTTCAGGCTTTTCGTTTTGGTCCTGGGCGGTGAGCGTGGCGATCCTGCTGCGCGACCGGATCGACGTGTTCGTGATCGGCCGCATGCTGGGGCTCGAGCCGGTCGGCATCTATTCGGTGGCATCGGAGATCTCGGCGCTGCCGACCAGCGAACTGGTGGCGCCTTTGGGCCGCGCCTGTTTTTCCGCCTTCGCCGCCGCGCGCCATAGCGGGGATGACGTCAGCGCGACCTATCTGCGGCTGCTCGGCAGCGCCGCCCTGCTCGGCGTGCCCGCCGGGGTGGGCATTTCGTTGATGGCCGGCCCGATCGTGCATCTGGCGTTCGGCGACCGCTGGCTGGCGGCGACTTCGCTTATCCAGTTGCTGGGCTGTACGTTGACGGTATCGCTGTTGGGGACCATGAGCGCATCGTTTCTCAATGCGCATGCCTTGCTGCGCCAGCAGGTGCGGGTGCAGTTGGCTGTGATTGCGGCGCGGCTGGCCGCGATGGTGGCACTGACCGCGGTTTATGGTCTGATGGGGGCGGCCGTGGGCGCCAGTCTGGCGATGGTTCTGGAGAATCTTTGGTACACTGGCCTCGTGCTCCATCGTCTGGGAAAAGGCTGGGCGCAGGCCGTGGGCCAGATCTGGCGTCCCGTGCTGTCGGCTTCGGGCATGGCGATCCTGCTTTCGGCCTCGGGATTGGGGTGGACACCGGTGTCCGGCGATTTCGGCTCCGTTCTGACGGCGCTGGCGGCGGGCGTGGCGGGTGGGGCTGCGATCTATACGGCGCTGATCGTTCTGCTGTGGCAGCTCTCGGGCCGGCCGGACGGCGCCGAGCGCGATGCGCTCTCGGCGCTGCGCCTGATGGTCGGTGCGGTCGGCAGGAGGCTGCAATGACAGACGGCGCGGCGATGCAGATCAGCGTGATCTGCCCGGTTTTCAACGCCCGTGCCGCCGAGCTGTGCCAGGCCGTAGCCTCGGTGCTGCAGCAGGACCTGGATCGTGGCTGCGAGGTGCTGCTGGTGGATGATTTCTCGACCGATCCGGCCACGCTGGAGGCGATCCGGGAGCTGGCGGCGTCCGATAGCCGGGTGGTGGCATTGCGCACGCCGCGTAATGGCGGGCCGGGGGTGGCGCGCAATCTGGGGCTGGACCATGCGACCCGGCCCTGGATCGGATTTCTCGACGCCGATGATCTGTGGATGCCGGATCGGCTGG
>JAYTHH010000194.1:0-15776 GCA_043732745.1 Rhodospirillales bacterium | reverse complement strand
AAGGCCGGCTACACGATGTGGCCCGGCCCCTACGGCGACCACGGTTCGCGTAAGTATCTCGTCTCCAGCCTCGATCAGAGCCTTGTTCGCATGGGTCTGGACTATGTCGACATCTTCTATCACCACCGGCCGGATCCGCTGACCCCGCTGGAAGAATCGATGGGCGCGCTCGATCATGTCGTGCGGCAGGGAAAGGCGCTGTATGTCGGCCTGTCCAACTACCCGCCGGAGCTGACCCGCCAGGCCGCGATGATGCTGCGCAACCTCGGCACCCCCTGCGTGGTGCACCAGCCGCGCTATTCGATGCTGGACCGCACGCCGGAGGCCGGTCTTCTCAGTGTGCTCGACCTTGAAGGCATCGGCTGTGCCACGTTCTCGTCGCTGGCACAGGGACTGCTGACGGATCACTACCTGACCAGCGTTCCCCGCGATGCGCGCATGACGCGCGGTGGATCGCTGCCGCCGTCTCGCCTGACCGAGGCGCTGCGCGAACGGTTGCGGCAGCTGAATGCCATCGCGGCCTCGGGCGGACGCAGCCTGGCGCAACTGGCGCTGGTATGGCTGCTGCGCGACCCGCGTGTCACCACCGCCATCGTTGGTGCGCGCACGGTCGAGCAACTGGATGGCTCGTTGGATGCGTTGGGCAATGTCGTTCTGACCCCGGATGAGTTGGCAGCGATCACCGCGCTGCTGGATGCCGCGGACTGAAATTCAAAGCGTTTTCCACGCACCATCGGCGCGGCTGGACGCTACCGCCGCGTCGATGAAGCGCATGCCGCGCAACCCGGCTTCGATGCCGGGCACCAGCAGGCAGGCCGGGTCGGGCTGGGTGCCGTCACCATGGGACTCGATCTGGTCGGCAAAGTCGGCATAGAGCTGGGCGAAGGCTTCGAGATAGCCTTCCGGATGGCCGGCCGGGATTCGCGTGGCGCGCGCCGCCTGCGGATACGTGCCGGGGCCGCCGCGGGTGATCAACAGCGGCGGCTCGCCGAGCCGCGTGACGCGCAGCACGTTCGGCTGTTCCTGCGCCCATTCCAGCCCGGCCTTTTCGCCGTGCACGCGCAGCCGCAGGGCGTTCTCGTTTCCCACCGCCACCTGCGACGCCCAGAGGCCGCCGCGTGCGCCTTCCGAGAAGCGCAGCATCAACTGCGCGTTGTCGTCCACGCGCCGGCCGGGCACGAAGCTGGACAGATCCGCCGCCAGGCTCTCGATGCGAAGCCTGGTGACGAACTCGGCAAGGTTGGCGGCGTGCGTGCCGATATCGCCGATGCAGCCGCCGACGCCGCTGCGGCCGGGATCGGTGCGCCAGGACGCCTGTTTCTGGCCGCTGTCCTCCAGCCGCGTAGACAGCCAGTCCTGGGCATATTCCACCTGCACGACGCGGATGGCGCCGAGTTCACCGGCCTCGATCAACGCGCGGGCGTGGCGGATCAAGGGGTAGCCGGTGTAGTTGTAGGTGATTGCGAACAGGGCCCGGCTGGCTTCGGCCTCGCGCGCCAAATCCTTCGCATCGGCCAACGTGTGGCAGAGCGGCTTGTCGCAGATCACGTTGATCCCGGCACGCAGAAACGCCACCGCAGGGGCGTGGTGGAGGTGGTTGGGGGTGACGATCGCCACGACGTCGATGCCATCGGTGCGGGTGGCCTCTCGCACGGCCATGTCGGCGAAATCGACATAGGCACGATCCGGATCGATCCGCAGATCGGCGGCGCTGGCCTTTGCCCTGTGGGCATCGGACGAGAACGCGCCGGCGACGAGTTTGAACCGATCATCGATGCGGGCGGCCATGCGGTGCACGCCGCCGATAAACGCGCCCTGCCCGCCCCCGACCATGCCGAGACGCAGCCGGCGGCGCATCAGGCCAGGCCCAGCATGCGCCGGTTGGCGGCATCGTCGGTGCCAGAGGCCGCGAAATCGTCGAAGGCGCGGCTTGCTACCTCGATGATATACGCCTCAATGAAGGGCGCACCCTCGGCCGCCCCCTGGGCGCTGTCCTTCAGGCAGCACTCCCATTCCAGCACCGCCCAACCGTCGAAGCCATGCTGCGTCAGCTTGGAGAAAATGCCCAAAAAATCCACCTGGCCATCGCCCAGCGATCGGAACCGCCCGGCCCGCTCCGCCCAGCCGGCATAACCGGAATACACACCCTGGCGACCGGTGGGATTGAACTCGGCGTCCTTGGCGTGAAACGCCTTGATGCGGGAATGATAGATGTCGATGAATGCGAGATAGTCGAGTTGCTGCAACAGAAGATGGCTGGGGTCGTAGAGAATGTTGCAGCGGCGATGCTGGCCGACGCGATCGAGGAACATCTCGAACGTGGTGCCGTCGAACAAATCCTCGCCGGGGTGGATTTCGTAGCAGACATCCACGCCCTGCTCGTCGAACGCGTCCAGGATCGGCAGCCAGCGTTTGGCCAGTTCCTCGAACGCGGTGTCGATCAGACCGGTGGGGCGCTGTGGCCAGGGATACACGTACGGCCAGGCCAGGGCGCCAGAGAAGGTGGCGTGTGCGGAAACGCCCAATTTGGCCGAGGCTTTTGCAGCATACAGCAATTGTTGCACGGCCCATTCCTGGCGCGCATGCGGCTTGCCACGGACGGATTCAGGTGCGAAGCCGTCGAACGCCAGATGATAGGCAGGGTTCACGGCCACGAGCTGGCCTTGCAGATGGGTGGAAAGTTCGGTGAGCTCAACACCGGCTTCGGCCAATGTGCCCGTCAGCTCGTCGCAATAGGCCTGGCTTTCGGCGGCGGTCTTGAGGTCGATGAGGCGCGCATCCCAGGTGGGGATTTGCACGCCCAGGTAGCCGAGATCGGCCGCCCAGTTTGCCATACCAGACAGCGAATTGAAGGGAGCGACGTCTCCGGTGAACTGGGCGAGGAAGATGCCCGGCCCTTTGATCGTTTTCATCGCCCGCTCCTATGAAGCTGCGAACAGCAAAGCCGCGTCCGTCTCGGACAAGGCTGGCGGCCGCTCGATCGGCGTGCCCACGACCACCGCCTCGCCGGTCTCGGCGGCCTGCAGCACCGCGAACATCGCTTCCAGAACATGCAGCGCCAGCCTGCCGGAACTGCGATGCGGCGTGCCGTCGCTGATGGAACGCGCCAACTCGGCCATGCCCAGGCAGCGATAGTTGGCCTGATCCGGCCGCGACGGCGGCCAGTTCGGCGAGCGCCAGTTGGGCTTGCCTGCCGCCATTGCAGCCGAGCTGACGGATTGCCAGTCACCGGCGGCCTCAGTGAATTCCACGTCGCCGCCGAAGAAGTTGGGATCGGGCACCCGCATCGAGCCTTTGGTGCCATACAGTTCGATGGCGGGATGACCGTGGCGATGCACGTCCCAGCTCATCGCCAACGTCACCTGCGCGCCGGCGGCGAATTGCAGCAGCGCCATGATGGTGGTGGGCGTTTCAACCTTGATGCGATCACCGGTGCGCGGACCCGCCGCCGTCACCACACGCTCCTCAAAGCCGATCGACGACAGCGCATGAACCTTGGCGACTGGACCGAGCAGATTCACCAGCGCACCGATGTAGTACGGGCCCAGATCGAGGATCGGGCCACCGCCGAGCTTGAAGAAAAACTCCGGGTCGGGATGCCAATGCTCCATGCCATGCGACATCAGGAAGGCCGAGCCGGCGAGGATACGGCCGAGCTTGCCGTCATCGATCATGTTTCGCGCCAGGCGGCCGCCCGCACCAAGGAAGGTGTCGGGAGCACAGCCAAGGCTGAGGCCACGCGATTCCGCCTCTGCCACCAGACGCTTTCCGTCCGCGACGGTGGTGCAGAGCGGCTTTTCCGAGAACACGTGCTTGCCGGCCGTGAGCGCAGAATGGCTCACGGCAAAATGCGCGTTGGGTACGGTGAGGTTCAGCACGACATCGATATCCGGTGACGCCAGCAGTCCGTCCACCGTCATCGCCTGGATGCCGTATTTCGCCGCCTGTGCCTGCGCCGCTTCAGGCCGGATGTCGGCGCAGCCGCGCAGTTCGATGCCAGCGAACATCGGCATGTTCTGCATATAGACCCCGGCGATCACGCCGGTGCCAATTACGCCCACCCCGAGCGGATGGCCTACCACGACTGCACCTCGGCAAACGCGCGTCGGGAGAAGCGGGCATCGTCACTGGGGTTATCATGTTCCAGTACCCACACATCGGCCGGTGTATCGCGCATCACCGGCAGCAGCGCCTTCCAGTCGAGGACGCCGTGGCCGACATCGGCCCAGCCATCCTCGTCGGCGTTCTCGCCGGGCTTTGCCAGATCCTTCACGTGGAAACTGACCACGCGATCCCGGTAGCGCTTGATCAACGCCGCCGGGTCCTGCTCGCCACGCACGACCCAGGCGATATCGCATTGCCAGAATACGTTCTGGTCGTCGCCCAAGATCCACTCGATCGGCATCGAGCCATCTTCCAGCTTCACCATTTCGAAGCTGTGATTGTGCCAGCCAAAACGGATGCCATGAGCGCCGAGGCGCTTTGCGTAGCTGGACAATTCCTGGCCCAAGGCCTTCCACGCCTCCAGCCCCTGGTTGCGTTCGTCCGGGGGCACCGCCGGCATGAGGGCAATACGTACCCCAAGTTTTTTCAATTTGGCCACGACGCCATCGAAATCATCGCGCCAGGACGGTGCACCGATATGCGCGGTTGGGGCGGACAGGCCGTTGTCCGACAGCGCCTTTTCGAGCGTATCGAAATCGTTGAACAGACCGCCGAACGGCTCGACGTTCTGGATACCAAGATCGGCCAGCATGCGCGCCTGGCGGGCGAGATCGGGAAAGTTGCGTGAGGAATAAAGCTGATACGAAATCACTGGGTTCATCGTCGAAAAATCCTGTGTAGTGCTGGAACAGTCAGAGACGCTCGCCCTGGGCGTCGAACAGGTTGAGGCGGCTGGTGGAAAACGTGAGCGGCAGGATGTCGCCCGGCGCCACCGGCGTTTCGGCCGGAAGGCGAATGGTCAGCGGTGCCGCGCCGATGCGCGTCCAGGCCAGCAGGTCGCTGCCCATCGGCTCCACCAGCTCGACGCGGGCCTGGATGGCAGTGTCGTCGCCCGGCGCCAGCACGACGTGTTCGGGGCGGATGCCGAGATCGATCGGCGTGCCAATCGGCGGTGGGTGTTGGAAGTTGTAGCCGGACAGGTCAAGCCTGAGACCCGATGTTTCGAACATCGTGCCCTCAGTTAACTGCCCGTACAAGAAACTCATCGCGGGCGAGCCCACGAAGGTGGCCACGAATTTGTTGGCTGGTCGCATGTAGATGTCATGCGGCGTGCCCAGTTGCTGAATGCGGCGGTCGCGCATCACGGCGATACGGTCCGCCAATGTCAGCGCCTCGATCTGGTCGTGGGTGACGAAGATCATCGTGGCACCCAGCCGCGCATGCAGGCGCTTGATCTCGGTGCGCAACTCGGCGCGCAACTGGGCATCCAGATTGGACAGCGGCTCGTCGAACAGGAACACGCCGGCATCGCGCACCAAGGCGCGCCCGATCGCCACACGCTGACGCTGGCCGCCGGACAGTTCGGACGGTTTGCGGTCCAGCAGTTCGGTGATCTGCAGGATGGACGCGGCCTCCCGCACGCGACGCGCGACCTCTGGACGCTTCATCCCGGAAACCTCAAGCCCGAACGACATATTCTTCCGAACACTCATGCGTGGATAAAGCGCGTAGGACTGAAACACCATGGCGATGCCGCGATCCTTCGGCTCCTCCCAGGTCACGTTGCGGCCGCCGATCCAGATCTCGCCAGCGTCCACCTCGGTCAAACCTGCAATGGCGTTCAGCAAGGTTGACTTGCCGCAACCAGATGGGCCGAGCAGGACGAGGAATTCGGACTGCGCCACCTCAAGGTCCAGACGGTCCAGCACCCGCACCGGGCCGTAGGCGATTTCGACACCGCGCAGCGAGATGCTGCTGCGATTGGTGGCCAGCGGCGCCGTGATGCCGTTGGTCTCGTTCATGGCGTTCATCCTTTGACGGCGCCAGCGGCGATGCCGCGCACGAACCAACGGCCGGAGACGAAATAGACGGCCAGCGGCACCAGGGCGGTGAGCAGGGTGGCGGCCATGTCCACGTTGTAGGTGCGCTCACCCTGGGTGGTGTTGACAACGTTGTTGAGCTGCACGGTCATCGGCAGGTTCTCCCGCCCGGCGAACACGAGACCGAGAATAAAGTCGTTCCAGATGCCGGTGACCTGGAGAATGACGGCGACAACGGTGATCGGGATCGCCATCGGCATCATGATCTGGATAAAGATGCGCCAGAACCCAGCGCCATCCATACGCGCCGCCTTGAACAATTCGATGGGCAACGACGCAAAATGATTGCGAAAAAGCAAGGTCATCGTCGGCAGGCCGAAGATGGTGTGTATTAGCACGATGCCGGCCAGCGAATTGGCGATGCCGGCCTGCGAGAAGATGCGCACCAGCGGATAGATGAAGACCTGATAGGGGATAAAGGCCACCACCATCAACGCCGCGAACAGGATCTTCGCCCCGCGCGGCCGCCAGAAAGACATCGCATATCCGGTGACCGCGCCCATAGTGATGGACACGATGACACTTGGCACCAGGATGCGGATGGAATTCCAGAATCCGGTGCTGATGCCGTTACACGTGAGCCCGGTGCAGGCCTTGGACCATGCCGTGATCCAGGCATCGAGGCTGGGCGTCTCGGGCAGCGAAAGGATGTTGCCGAGGCGGATTTCCGTCATCGGCTTCAACGACGTGACCAGCATGACGTAGAGCGGCGTGAGAAAGAACAGGGCGCAGATCAGTAGGAACGCGTAAAGCCCCACCCGCCCTGGGCCCAGCCGCTTCGGCCTGCGGCCGCTGGGCTGAACGCCTCTCATGCGATGCCGGCCACGCGGGCCTTGCGGCCCTGCCAATGGTACCAGGGTGCCACCACCGCCACGACGGTGATGAGCATCGTGGTGGCCGCTGCCGTCGCCAATGCCAGATTGCCGCGTTCGAACAGGTAGTCCATCACGAACTTGGCCGGCACTTCCGAGGCAATACCAGGGCCGCCATTGGTCATGGCCACCGAGAGATCATAGAGTTTGACAACGCTTGTTGCCAGCAGCACGCAGGCGGTGGCAAAGCTGTCGCGCATCATCGGGATGATGATGAACACGAAGATGCGCCATGTCGGCAGCCCGTCCACCTTCGCCGCGTTCCAGATCTCGCGGTCCACGCCACGCAACCCCGCCAGCATGATCGCCATCACCAGGCCGGCCGCATGCCAGACCGCCGCGATGACGAGGGTAAAAATCACGCGGTCCGGCCGCACGATCCAATCGAAATGCGCGCCAGTAAAGCCCATGTCGTGCAGCAGCTTTTCGAAGCCCAATATCGGGTCCAGCATCCAGCGCCAGGCGAGGCCGGTGACGATGAATGACATCGAGAACGGATAGAGAAATACCGAACGGAACAGGCTTTCCGCCCGCACCTTCTGGTCGATGAGCGCGGCGAGCATGAAGCCGATGGCCAGCGCCGCCACCATGAACAGCGCCCCGAAGATGGCGATGTTGACGATGGAGGCGAGCCATCGGTCGTTGTTGGACAGCACGTCGTACTGCCGCAGCCCGACGAACACGCTGTTCGGCAACATCCGAGAGCTGGTAAGTGAGATCCACACCGTCCAGCTCGTGGTGCCGCAATAGATCACCAGCGCGATCAGCAGCGCCGGCGCCAAAGCGATCTGCGCCGGCAGCCGGGATCCGATCCGTCGTTTGGCTGCGGCACGCATCGGTTCAGAAGGCCCCCGCTCAGAAAGACTGGCCGAAGACGGCGACGATTTTTGTCGTGAAAACCTCCGGCGTCATGCTGGGGTCGTTCCAGAACTGGCTGACCAGATCCTCGATCGCACCGGTAACAGCGGGCGGCGACAGCAGCTCGTTTGCGGGTACCTGTGCCTTGGTGTCCTGCAGCCAGCCATGCGCCTTGCGGGCACATTCATCCAGCGTAGACACGTCGGCATCCTGACGCGCGGGGATCGAGCCCTTCTTGGCGGAGAACGCCGTCTGGGTTGCGGGGTCAGTAATGGCCTGCTGCAGAATGAGCTGGGCACGCCCGACCTCGGCGTTCTTCGGCTTCGGGAAAGCGAACACGTCGCCGCCCATCAGATAGCCGGTGCCGCTGTCGGATAGCACGGTGCAGCCATACTCCTTGCCCGCGGTCTGGCCGGCGGCGGTGAATTCGCCCTTTGCCCAGTCGCCCATTACCTGCATGCCGGCCTTGCCCTGGATCACCAGGGCCGTGGCGTCGTTCCAGTTGCGACCAGGGCTGCCGGCGTCCACGTAAGGGCGAAGCCTGCGGTAGGTGTCGATCACCTTGCGGAATTCAGGACTTTTCACCAGCGCCACGTCGCGCTTGCCCCAGAAGCGGGTGAACATGTCCGCACCCCCCACGCCCACCAGCGTGGTGTTGAACAGTCCGCGCTCCCAGGTCTTCTGTCCGCTGAACGCGAGCGGCGTCAGGCCGGCGGCCTTGAGCTTGTCGAGTACCACAAACAGATCGGTCCAATTCTGCGGGATAGTGGCGCCTGCCTTGGCCATCGCGGCATTCGAGAAGAAGAACCAGTTTTGGCCATGGATGTTCACCGGCACCGCATAGGCGTGGCCATCGCGGGTGACCGCGGCCAGGATAGGCGGCGGCATCACGGCGGCCCAGTTCTCCGACTTTGCCAATGCATCCACGTTGGCGAGCAGGTTGTTCTCCACCAGGTCATCGAACTGCTTGCCGGTGTTGAACTGCATCGCCGTCGGCGGGTCGCCGCCCACAGTACGGTTGATTGCGGCGGTGCGCGCGTTGACGCCACCGGCAATGGCGGTGTCCACCCAGGTGCCGCCGGCCTTGGTAAAGGCGTCGGCATAGACCTTCAGCGCAGCGGATTCACCGGCCGATGTCCACCAATGGATGACCTCGGCCCGGGCTGGTGTCGCTGCCGGCGTTTGAGCGTGCGCCTGCGCGGCAACGAGGGTGAGAATTCCGGCTAGGGCCGATAACGAACGGATCATGGACAACTCCCCGCTTCGCACCGACTTTATGCCGGTTGCTGATTTGTTATTCTTTCCGTGTAATCGATTGCAGACCCCCTTACAAGATGTTTCACCTGCGCTAAGCCTTCAACAAGGCGCTAGCCTGAGCGCCGCTGTTGAGGAGGTTTTCATGGTTGCGATTTTGCCCGTCCGCTACGGCATTCTCGGCGCCGCCAATATCGCGCGATCGTTCATCCGCGGCATGGCTGGCTCGAAGCTTGCCACCATCGATGCGGTGGCCAGCCGGACGATAGACAAGGCCGCCGCCTTTGCATCGGAAATGGGCATCGCCCGACATCACGGCTCCTATGAGGCCTTGCTGGCGGACCCGGCGATCGAGGCGATCTATATTCCGCTGCCGAACGATATGCACGCCGAATGGGCCATCCGGGCCGTCGAGGCCGGCAAGCATGTGCTGTGCGAGAAGCCGCTGGCAGTCGGCGCCGCCGACGCGCAGGCGATGTTTGATGCCGGGCGTATCAATGGCGTGCATGTGGTGGAGGCCTATCCCTACATGTCCCAGCCGCAGACCCTGCGCACCCGCGCGCTGCTGGCAGAAGGCGCCATCGGCAAGATTCAAATCGCCACCGCCGCGTTCGGCTTCGCCCTGCTGTCGCCCGAGGGAGTTCCTTTGGGCGATCCTGCCAACATCCGGCTTGACCCCGCACGCGGTGGCGGCGGACTGCTGGATGCCGGCACCTATGCGATGAGCATGCTGCGCATCGCCGTAGGAGAGCGGCCGGCCCGGGTATTCGCCACCGGGCGCTTCACTGCTGAGGGTGTCGACCAGACAGTGGTGGCGATCCTGGAATTCCCGTCCGGCGCCATCGGCCAACTTAGCAGCACGATGTCCACCTCCCAGCACCGCCATGCCGTGATCGTGGGCACCACCGGGGTGATCGAGACCAACTACGCCAACCATGCGCCCGCCAGCGGCGGGCTCAGCCTGCGGGTGAAGCGCGGCGTTCCCGGCACCATTCCGTTCGAGACGATTTCCGTGGAGGGCGGCGACGGGTTCGGCGCGGAGGGGGAGTCGTTCGCGCGCATGATCCGCGAGGGTGCTTCGAATTGGAACGGGGCCAGCGAGGCGGAATCAATCGACACCGCGATGGCGCTGGAAGCCATCGCCAAAAGCGCCCGCACCGGCGGCTGGGTCAATCTGCCGGGCTAAAGCTCTTTCCGATAGATAAGAATCGGAAAAACTCTCTAGTCCTATGTTTTATCGCGCATCTTTATCCGATCGGATGATTCCGATTGGTCGGATGACACTCTAATCGGTCTGTGGCCTGAAGCTTGCGTGTCGCGGCACGACCCCTCACGATCGATGGGTTCGGAGGGGATAGCATTTGGGTCGGCGATGGTGGCATCCGAAATCGGATTTTGGGCAGACAGCACTATTTGTGCTGCTGCTCGGCCTGGGTGCGTGGGGTATCCTGATCGGCGCCCAGGCGATGCCCTACCGCTGGCAATGGCACCGCGTGCTCCCCTATCTCTACAAGGCCTACGAGGGCGAGATCTATCTGGGGCCGCTGCCGAAGGGGCTTGGTGTCACGCTCGTCATCTCGGCGCAGGGATTTCTGGTGGCACTAGCCGCGGGCCTGTTGGCGGCGCTGCTGATGCTGTCCAACAGCGCCGTCGGCCGAACCCTGTCCCGTTGCTATGTGGAGCTGATCCGCAACACGCCGCTGTTGGTGCAGCTTTACCTGTTCTACTTCGTGCTCTCGCCCATCCTGGGTATCGGGCGACAGGCCACGGGGGTGTTGGCGCTGGGACTGTTTGAAGGCGCCTTCGCGGCCGAGATCATGCGTGCCGGCATTCTGGCGGTGCCTCGGGGCCAAACGGAAGCAGCTCTCAGCCTGGGCATGAAGCCCTGGCAGGTGACTTTTCGCGTGGTGCTGCCGCAGGCGGTGCGCATCGTGCTGCCGCCGCTGACCAGCCTGTCGATCAGCCTGGTGAAGCATTCCGCCATCGTCAGTGCCATCGCCATCTTCGATCTCACCAACGAAGGGCGCAACGCCATCGCCGACACTTACATGACCTTCGAGATCTGGTTGACGGTGGCCGCGATGTATCTTGTCGTAACGACCTCGATGTCCCAGCTTGCGCGTCTGCTGGAAACACGCCTCGCTCTGTCCCGCACCACCTGATCGAAAAGGATCTCCCATGCTCCGCAGAACCCTGCTTCACGCCGCTGGCGCCGCTGCCCTGGTGGGCGTGGCCCGTCCTTCGTTCGCCGCCACCAGCCTGATCGACGAAATCAAGTCGCGCGGCGTGCTGCGTGCCGGCCTGTCCACCTTCGTGCCCTGGGCGATGCGCGACAAGCAGGGCAAGCTGATCGGCTACGAGCTTGATGTCGGCGGCCGGCTCGCAGCCGATTTCGGCGTGAAGTACGAGCCCGTGCCGACGGCGTGGGACGGCATTATCCCGGCTTTGCTGTCCGGCAGCTTCGACATGATCATCGGCGGCATGACCGTGACGCCGGCACGTGAGCAGAGCGTGGATTTTACCGACGCGTATTCGTTCACCGGCGTCGCCATCGTCGCCAGCAAGAAGGTGGCGCCGGGCCTGACAACGCTCGAAGCGTTCAACAAGCCGACCATCACGGTTGTGGCCAGGCGCGGCACGGCGGCGGTCACGTTCGCGCAGGAGAAGCTGCCACTGTCCACGTTGCGCCAGTTCGACGACGACGCGCCGGCATTGCAGGAGGTGCTGAACGGCAACGCTGCAGCCTGGCTCACCAGCACGCCGAAGCCGGCCTTCGCGGCGGTCGATCATCCGGATGCGCTGTATCTGCCGGTGGAAAAGGCGTTGATCCCGCAGCGCGACGGCATGGCGATCCGCAAGGGTGAGCCCGCCACACTCGCCGCCCTCAACGAATGGATCGCGGCGCGCAAGGCGGATGGCTTTTTGGCCGAGCGCTTCCACTTCTGGTTCGAGCAGCGGTCTTGGCTGACGCAGGTGCAGAGCTGACACAACGCCTACCGCCCTCGCGGAGGGCCGCCGGCAGGTGGCCGCTCTCGCGAAAGCCCGCCGGCAGGTGGCCGCTCTCGCGAAAGCCCGCCGGCAGGCGGCCGCTTTCGCATAAAGCTGCCGGGAAGCACTTCGGCTGGCTCGATGCGGTGGTGCTGGTGGTGCTGGCGGGTTTTATCGGTTTCGTGACGTATCGGGTCCAGACGGTGCTCAACTACCACTGGGCCTGGGGGTCGATTCCGAATTACATCCTGCGCTGGGACCCGGAACGCGGCTGGGTGGCCAACCTGCTGTTACAGGGTCTGGCCACCACGCTGCGGCTGAGCTTTTGCAGCCTGCTGCTGGCCTGCGTGTTCGGCGTGCTGATCGCCACCGGGCGGATCGCGCGCAACCTGTTGCCGCGCCTAATGTCCGGCACCTATGTGGAGCTGATGCGGAACACGCCGCCATTGGTGCTGATCTTCATCGGGTATTTCTTCGTGTCAAGCCAGATCATGCCGTTGCTCGGCATCGACGCCTTTGTGCGCGCTGCATCGCCGGAGGTGCTGCAGGCGATTTCAGTGGCGTTTGGCGACCCGCGCCTGCTGAAGAATTTCATCAGCGCCACGATCGTGCTGGCATTGTTCGAGGGCGCCTATGTCGCGGAGATCCTGCGCGGCGGGATCCAGTCTGTCGAGGTCGGGCAATGGGACGCCGCCGCGGCCCTGGGCCTCACGCGCTGGCAATCACTGCGCCGCGTGATCCTGCCACAGGCCGTGGCCCGGATGGTGCCGCCTTTGGGCGGGCAGACGATTTCGCTGATCAAGGACAGCTCGGTGATCTCGCTGATCTCTATTCAGGATCTGACGTTCATGGCCAACGACGTCGCGGTTTCGACCACGCGCGTGTTCGAAACCTGGATCACCGCATCGGCGATGTATTTCGCAGTGTGCTTTATACTGTCGATCGGGTTTCGGAAGCTGGAACGACGACTGGCGCGGTGAGGCCCGCCATCGTCCCTGCCATCGTCCCTGCCATCGTCATGCTGATCTCGGGCGCGGCCCGCACGCCGGTCATGCCATCCGCCACCGCCTCGCCGGTCAGGGCACCGAATTTGAAGCCGTGGCCGGAACAGGCGCTGGCGAGCCAAGCCTTCGCGCCGAGAGGGCGAATGACGAAGCGATCCTGCGGCATCACCGTGTAGAAGCAGGATTTTACCTCCAGCACGCGATATGCATCGAAATCTGCCAGAGCCAGGCTGGCGGCTTCGAGGACGCGGTCACGTTGTGCCGCGCTCGGGATGCGCGGCGCATCCGGGTCGCCGTCATCGACATGGTCGTAGTCGCCCGCCTTCAGCCTTGTGCCTTGGCGTGGTGGCAGAATATAGACGCCGCCGGATGCGGTGGGCAGGCGGTTGAGCAGCAGCGGCGCTGTCTGCCACGCGGCGGCGAGCGATGCCGGCGGTTCGAGATAGGCCACGGTCTGCACGGTGGCGCGCGGATTTTCGCTGATGGGGCCGAGCAGTTTCTGCACCCAGGCCCCTGCCGCCATCACCACGGCATCGCCGGACCATCCATCGATCGTCGCGCGCTCTGGGTCGACGGCCGAGACCCTTGTGTTGGCGTGCAATGTCACTCCGGCCGCGGCGAGATGGCGGGCCAGGTCGGAAACGATGCGGTCGGCCAGCAGCATGCCGGAGCCGTTGGTTTCTACCACGCGTATCAGGCTGTGGCGGTTCACCATCGGCAGAGCGCTGGCGACATCACCCAAGGGAATGTCGCGATAGGCGATGCCCATTTCGTCCAGTGACGCGGAGACATGGCTGTACCAGTCGAGCTCCATGCGCAGGCAGTAGGTCGCGGGCGCCGCCACGAAATGGCTTGTCCCGAGATCCGTCCAGAGCCGGCCCCATGCCGCGAAGGCGGCCGGAATCATGCGCGCATAGCCGCGCATTGCGCCGTAGGCGTGGCGGATGATGCGGTGCTCGTCGAACGACGACTACAAGGGGTTCGGGATCGGCCCTTGGTCGAACACAGTTACGTCGTGACCGCGCTTCGAAAGGGCCCAGGCGGTGCAAAGACCGTTGATCCCGGCGCCAACGATGCCGATCTTCATGGGCCGGTCCTGCGGCCTTCGTTGCGCGCGAAGATAGCGTTGGCGGTGCCGGAGGCGACCCATTCGCGGTCGGCCTCGGTCAGATGCGCCGCCTGCAACGCGTGCGCCGAAACGTCGCTGGTAAAAATCGGGTAGTCGGTGCCGAACATCACCCGATCGGCGCCGAACACCCCCACCGCCATCTCCAGGGCGCGTGGCCCCAGCGATGCACAGTCGAACACGATGTCGCCGAGCATGGCGGACGGTCGCTTCCCGTCTGGCGCGCGGGTGGCGACGATGTGGTCCATCCGCTCGACCACGAAGGGAAACGTGCCGCCGAGATTGACCACCTGCCAGGTGATGTGGGGGTAGCGCGTCATCGCGTCCGAATAGATCAGCGAGACCAAGGCGTGGGTGATGCCGGCGTGCAGATCGATGGTGGATGCCCGGTGCATCGCAAGGTCGGGCCAGTTCCTCGGCGCCAGGCTTTCGTCGTGGCGCTGGCCGGGATGCAGCATCAGATGCGCGCCGACCTCGTTGGCCACTTCAAGCATCGGCGCGAGGGCGTCGATGCCGGCCAGCGAATGGAAATAGTTGGCCGGTAGGATGGCTCCGGCGAGGCGAAGCGACCGTACTGCGCGATGCAGTTCGCGGGCAGACTCGTCGATATTGGCCAACGGCAAGCCCGCAAGGGCGCTGAAACGGGCGGGATGGGTGACGCAGGTGGCGGACAGTTCGTCGTTCACGTCCCTGACCAGGGGACGGGACTCCTCGATCGGCAGCGCGTCCGGCCCAAGCGCGCCGGGAAATGTGATGAGCTGGCGGGTGATGCCCTGATGGTCCATCCAGGCCAGCCGGTCGTCGAGCGACACAAAGCCGCCGGTCAGCGGAAACCTGCTGGTGGGCGTTGCCATGTAGCGTTGTCCGGCCTCGATTTCGACGCGCGGCACGTCAGCGCGCGCAGCCAGGTGGCGGAACAGGGTTTCGCCGTAGAAATGCGCGTGAGTGTCGAACATCAGGATGCTGACGTGGCCTTTTGCCGATAGGCGAAGGCGGCGTCGAAGCGGGACTGCACGTAGTCGCCACAGGTGACCGGCGCATAGTGCGGCGCCTCTCCCGCCGATGTCACCGGCTCGATCGGCGTGTCGCGGTCCGGGTCGACGAACACCGCGCAGGACAGGCGTTCGTGCCCGGAGCGGTTGACCACGCGATGCGGGGTGGAGCGGAAGCGGTCGTTGGTCCAGCGCGCCAGGAGGTCGCCGACATTGACCACGTAGGTGCCGGGGATCGGCACCGCGGACACCCATTCGGCATTGCGGCCGCGCACTTCCAGCCCGCCGGTCTGGTCCTGGGTCAACAAGGTCAGGCAGCCCCAATCGGTATGAGGCGCCACGCCGAACTGGTCGTCCGCCGCACCCTGGGGCTGCGGCGGGTAGTAGATGATAGAACCGCGCGAGGTGGGACGGGTGATCTGGCTGGTGAAACGGGCGGGGTCGATGTCCAGGCTGGCGGCGAAGGCACGCAGCAGGCGCCATCCGACCTGGTTTACCGCGGTGAAATACTCGACCAGCAACGGGCGCATGCCGGGCAGGGAATCCGGCCACTGATTGGGCGGAATGCCGAACGCGTCGGGCTCGGTCTGGTCGGTGCTATTGTCCAGGCCCCAGATGAAGCTTTCCTTCAGGTCCGG
>JAYTHH010000193.1:0-5284 GCA_043732745.1 Rhodospirillales bacterium | reverse complement strand
TCGTGATCGGCTCGGATCGGATGATGCAGGCGGTGGGCGCGGCAAGGCACGGCGTGCTGAAACCGTATCTGCAGGACGGGCATTCCGCCATCGGCTCCATCAACTCGCCGATGCAGTGCATGATGAAGGAAGTCTGCGCGCAGTGCCTCCAGCCGCATATCGACCCGATCACCGGGGTGCGCACGGTGGTGTTCAGCTGCTTCAACCAGGACCAGGCGCTGGACCGCGTGGATTTCCCGGCGTTGAACGAGCGGCTGCGGCAGAACGCGCTGGCCGAGAAGGTCTCCGCGCAGTGGATCGATCGCGGGTTGCGGTTGCTCAACGCGCGGTCTGCGATGGCGGCGGAGTAGGAACGTGGATTAGCGTGAGTGTTTTTTGGCGCTCTGCCGCCGGCCAACCTCACGCGCGATAGCAGCCCGTCTTGATGCTGAAAGGCCAGCATCAAGACGGGCTGGGATCAAACCCCCGCAACATACGCCTTAAGACTATCCACCTCGTTCTCCTGCTGGCTCAGCCGCGCCTTGACCATGTCGCCGATGCTCACCAGCCCCACCACGCGGCCATGCTCCATCACCGGCAAATGACGGAAACGGCCGCAGGTCATCATCTGAGTTGCCTCGGCCACGGTGGTCTTCATCGTGGCGGTGGTGACATGCCGGGTCATCAGATGCTCGGCGTGCTGGTCAAGCGAGCTGGCGCCCTGGGCGGCGAGCACCCGCACGATATCGCGCTCGCTGAGGATGCCCATCAGGTCGCCGCGCTCGTTGCACACCAGCACGGCGCCGATGCGGGCGGTGGCCAGCGTGTGCGTCACTTCGGCGACCGTCGCATTTGGGCTGACCGAGACGGTGTGGGAGCCTTTTTGCTTCAGGATGGCAGCAATCGTCATGATGTCGTCCTCCGATGCGGGCGGTCGTCGCAGGGCCTTGGGCCGATACGCGCCGCCTCGTTGCTTGGGGGAGAAAGCCTGCGCCTTTCCGAAGGGGTCACGCAACAAAACTCCGTGTGCGGGCGGATCCTACGTCACTGCGTGTTCCAACTGGGTGGCCACCAGCTCGGCAAAGATGCCGTGTTGCGCGATGAGGCTCTCGAAACTGCCGCGCTCGGCGATGTGGCCGTTAGCGAACACCAGGATCTCGTCGGCGTCGCGCACGGTCGACAGCCGGTGGGCGATGATGAATGTCGTGCGACCGGCCATCAGCGCCTTCAAAGCCCGGCTGACGCGGGCCTCCGTGGCGGCGTCTAGCGCCGAGGTCGCTTCATCGAGAATCAGGATTGGCGGGTCCTTCAGCAGCGCGCGCGCGATGGCCAGGCGTTGGCGCTGGCCGCCGGACAAAGTGGCGCCGCGCTCACCCACCATGGTGTCGTAGCCTTGCGGCTGACGGAGAATGAAATCATGTGCCTCGGCCAGCCGGCAGGCGCGTTCGATGTCGTCTTCGCTGGCGTCGGGGCGGCCGACCAGTAGATTGTCGCGGATCGTGCGGTTGAGCAGCATGGCATCCTGGAACACCACGCCGATGGAGCGGCGCAGGCTGTCCACGGTGATGGCGCGGATGTCGTGGCCGTCGATTGAAATGCGGCCTTCGTCGGGATCCCACAGCCGTTGTAGCAGTGCCATCACGGTGGATTTGCCGGCGCCGGTCTGGCCCACCAACGCCACGGTGCTCCCCGGGGCCGCGGTGAAGGTCACGCCGTTCAGAACCACGGGGGCACGCGGATAGCCGAAGCGAACGTTTTCGAACTGCACCTCGCCGGGACCGCGCGGCAGGTCGAAGGCATCCGGCTGCTCCGGCACCGTGCTGGTGGTGTCGAGCACGGAAAAATACTCGCGCACGTTCGGCGCTTCGAAGAACAGCCGCGACGCGAAGCCCATGGCCCCGTCCAGCCGGCCGATCAGCATGGTGGCCAGGCCCATGAAGCTCACCACCTCGCCGACCCCTGCCTGATGATGGGCGTGCAGATACGTGCCGATGGCGACGATCGTGATGACCGCGATGGTGCTGGACCCGCGCGTCATGACATTGACCACGGCCCACCAGTTCAGCACCGGAAACTGGCTGGAGATGACCTGCTTCACGATATCGTCGAACAGCCGCATTTCCGCCTTGAGCCGGGAGAAGCTCTGCACCACCACCACGTTCGATAGCGCGTCCTGGGCGTTGCCGACCAGCCTTCCCTGGAAGCCCTGGGCGCGCGACTGCCCGGCCTCGGTGCGGCCGATGACAAAGAACGTCACGCCACAGAACAGCACCACCAGCACAATCAGCGCGATCGACAGCCGCCAGTTGATGAATACCGTCAGCGGCAGCAGAACCAGCAGCGAGACAAAAGTGGCGAGCGCCTCGCGGAAGAAGGTCAGCCAGATGCCGAACATGCCGTCTGCGCCCGACAGCATCACCTTCATCAGGCGACCGGACTGCGCCTCGCCGTGAAACGACGGCGGCAGGCTCTGCACATGAGCGAAGAAGCGGTGCATGGTCTGCAGCCGGTTGCGATGCGCCAGGCGCTCGGCGTGCAGCACCACCAGGATGTTGGCGCTGATCGAGGTGGCACCCAACGCCGCCCATATCCCGAGCAGGCCCACCGACTGCGACCACAGCTCGCCTTGTGGCAAGGTGTCGGCTTTGGCGAGCATGTCGATGACGCGGCCGAACAGCAACGGGTCGAGGAACTGCATCAGTGCCACCACGAGATTGGCGCCGCCGAGCAGTGCTGCGATCCGCAGATCGCGGCCGAGGGTGAGCAGCACGCGTCGATAGATATTCAGAAAGCGCATCGATTCACCCGGGGCCTTGGACAGCAGTTTAGCAAGGGAATGTGTCGAACATCCGGCTCGGCTGCACGAATTCGTCCTGGGCCGCCACTGTCAGGATCTCCCGCGAACCGGCCTCGGCGGTGCGTCGCAGCAGGCCCCAGATCGAACTCCCGGCCAGGGCCAAAGCCTGCGCCACGTCGCCAGTGCGCAGGCGGTGGAACAGGAACAGTGCCGCGATCGCATCGCCGGCGCCGTTGACGTGAACGGGCAAGGCGGGCGTGCGCAGGAGGTGTACCACCTCGCCCTCGGCTGCCAGCATGTCTATGCAGCTTTTCGGGGTTTCCTCGGTCGAAACGCTGGTGACCAGCACGATGCGGGGCCCCAGTCTTTGCAACGCCGCGATGGCGATCTTGGTTTCCGCCAGCGTACGGGTAGGCAGGCCCACCAGGTGCTGCAGCTCGAAACGGTTGGGCGTGGCGATATCGGCCACCCGCAGCGCCACGTCGCGCATGAAGGCGTCGATGCCAGGGCGTACATACAGCCCGGTGTCGTCGTCGCCCAGCACTGGGTCGCAGCAATAAAGGGAAGCCGGGTTGGCGGCCTTCGCCCGCGCCACCGCGTCCACGATGGCGGTGCCGATGCCAGCGTTGCCCATGTAGCCCGACAGCACCGCGTCGCAGCGTTCCAGTGCGCCGCGGGCGGCGATGCCGTCGATCAGCGACGAGATCTCAGCACCGGTGAACACCTGGCCGGTCCAGTCGCCATAGCCGGTGTGGTTGGAGAACTGCACCGTGTTGACCGCCCACACCTCCGCCCCCAGCCGCTGCAGGGGGAAGACAGCGCTGGCGTTGCCGACATGCCCATAGGACACCCAGGACTGGATCGACAGAATGTTCAAGCGGTACGGCCACCATCGACGGGCAGCAGCACGCCAGTGAGGAAGCTCGATGCATCCTCGGCCAGGAACACGCAGGCATTGGCGATATCGGACGGCTTGCTCATGCGGCCCAGCGGCACCGAGGCAATGAATTTGGCGCGGATCTCGGGGGTGTCGGCCTGGCCCATGAAGCTTTCCAGCAGCGCCGTGGCGCCGATGACGGGGCATACCGCGTTGACGCGGATGTTGTCGGGCGCCAGCTCGATGGCCATGCATTGCGTCATGGTGTTCACCGCACCCTTGGTGCCATTGTACCACACCAGGCCGGGGCGCGGCCGGATTCCGGCTGTGGAGCTGATGTTGATGATCGAGCCGCCGCGGCCCTGCTTGCGGAACAACGGCACGCAGGCATGCGTCATCCAGTAGAGTGATTTCACGTTCACCGCATAGACGCGATCAAAGGTTTCCTCGTCCACATCTAAAATCGGGCCGTTGCGATGCGTGGTGCCAGCATTGTTTACGACGATGTCGAGCCCGTCATAATGCTCGACCGCGAGATCGACCATCGCCTGCACGTCCGGCCCCAGGCTGACATCGCCCTTGATGGCGATGCCGCCGATTTCGGTGGCAACGTGGGTGGCGGCGGCGAGATCGAGATCGGCCACGATCACATGCGCGCCTTCGGCTGCAAACATCCGGGCGATGCCATCGCCGAATCCGCCGCCGCCGCCGGTGACGATGGCAATCTTTTCGTGCAGTCGCATGATGGATCCCTTTGCTTTGGCGCGGAGGCTAGGCATTCCGGCACGGGCGCGTCAAATTGCCGTGCATACCATCTTGAGGTCCGAATGCCGCGTGTTCCGAAACTGTTCCAGCCGATCTCCTTCCGTTCCGTCACCGCCCGCAATCGCATCGCGGTCGCGGCGATGTGCCAGTACAGCGCCAATGACGGCCTCGGCACCGACTGGCATGTCCAGCATCTCGGCGCGCGCGCCGTGGGCGGCGCCGGCGTGGTGTTCACCGAAGCCACCCATGTTTCTGCCATTGGCCGCATTACCCCGGGCTGCCTGGGCCTTTGGGACGGCGCACAACAGGCGCTGCTAAAACGCCTCGCCGATGTGATCACCATGGGCGGCGCAGTGCCGGGCATCCAGATCGCCCATGCCGGCCGCAAGGCCAGCTTGCAGCGCCCCTGGGAAGGCGGCGCCCCGATTCCCGTATCCGAAGGCGGCTGGGTGCCCTGGGCACCGAGCCCGCTTGCGTTCAGTGACGCGGCGACGGTGCCGCACGCAATGTCGGTCGCTGATATCTCCGAGGTCGTCGAACAGTTCCGCCAGACCGCCCGCATGGCGCGCGAGGCCGGCATGAAGATCATCGAGGTGCACGCCGCCCACGGCTATCTGCTGCACAGTTTCCTGTCGCCTTTGTCCAACATCCGCAACGACCAGTACGGTGGCGACCTCGCCGGCCGCGCCCGCGCGCTGATGGAGACGATCGACGCCGTCCGCACCGAATGGCCCGACAACCTGCCGTTGTTCGTGCGGGTGTCGTCGGTGGACTGGATGGCAGGCGGCATCACCATCGAGGACACGGTGGAACTGGCGCGGATGCTGAAGGCGACAGGAAAGGTGGACCTGATCGATTGCTCGTCG
>JAYTHH010000192.1:0-5290 GCA_043732745.1 Rhodospirillales bacterium | reverse complement strand
GCCCTGAATTGCAACGTTCATGGAACAATCCGATATTGTTGATGTTTGATGTTCAGCCGGAGCGTCGCAAGCGTCAAGCCGATCAGGAGTTTGGATGGAATTTGGAACGGCGGTGCGAGACGATCCGGCCGGCAAGCCCAGCCTCGTCAGAGCACTTGGCCCCGGGCTGATCACGGGTGCCGCGGATGACGACCCCAGCGGCATCGCCACCTACAGCCAGGCCGGCGCACAATTCGGCTTCGCGCTGGGCTGGGTGATGCTGTTCAGTTACCCGCTGATGGCCGCCACACAGGTGATCAGCGCGCGCATCGGCGCCGTGACCGGCCAGGGCATCGCACGCAATCTGCGCGTTCACTATTCGCCCTGGCTGCTGCGCGGGGCGGTGCTGTTGCTGCTGGTGGCCAACATCGCCAATCTGGGCGCCGATCTGGGCGCAATGGCGGCGGCTCTGCAACTGCTGATCGGCGGCCCGATCATGCTATACACGATCGGTTTCGCGCTGCTCTGCATCGTGGTCGAGATCTTCATCAGCTATGCCCGATATGCGTCGATCCTGAAATATCTCACATTCTCGCTGTTCGCCTATGTCGGCGTGGTGTTCGCCGTGCACGTGCCGTGGGCGAGTGTGCTGAAAAAACTGGTGATCCCGGAATTCACCCTTGATGGGCCGCATGCCCAAATGATGGTCGCGATACTCGGCACCACGATCAGCCCGTATCTGTTTTTCTGGCAGGCCGCCCAGGAAGTCGAGGAACAGCGCGAACGAAAGATCGACTGTCTGAAGGACAACGATACGCCCTCAGTCGAACTGCATCAGATCGACATCGATACATGGGTGGGGATGGGCTACTCGAACCTCATCGCGCTGTTCATCATCATTGCCACCGCGGCCACCTTGCACGAAGCCGGGCAGACCGAGATCCAGACCGCCGGCCAAGCCGCCGAAGCGCTGCGCCCGATCGCCGGGGTTTTCACGTTCTGGCTATTCGCCGCCGGCATCATCGGCACCGGATTGCTGGCGGTGCCAATACTGGCCGGCTCCGCCGCCTATGCGTTGAGCGAGACAATGGGCTGGACAGAGGGACTTAACGAGAAACCGAACCGGGCGCGCGGCTTCTATGCCACCATCTCAGTGGCAACACTCGCCGGGCTTGGCCTGAACTTCACCGGCATCGACCCGATCAAGGCGCTGTACTGGAGTGCCGTGTTGAACGGCGTGCTGGCGGCGCCACTCATGGTGCTGATGCTGATGATCGCCACCAACAGCAAAATTATGGGCCGCCTGGTGCTGCCCCGATATCTGGTGATGCTGGGCTGGCTGGCCGCAGCAATCATGGCCGCAGCCACCCTAGCGTTCTTCATTATCTAGCAGCCTGCTGAGTTCAGGCGATTGACGCAATATTAGACCAAATCGCACGAGAATATTGTAATATTATATCAATTATTACTCGCTATATTGGCTAAAATTTTAAGGTGGGACATAAAATTAGGCCAATTCGGCAGGCTGCTAGAGCATCATCCGATCGGATAAAGATGCTCGATAAAACATAGGCCTAGAGATTTTCTCCGATCCCTATCGATCGGAAAAAGCTCTAGAACGGGCATCGTCCGCGGTTGATCAGTACCCCTTCACCGGATCATACAATCCCGGCAACGCCTCGCCGCGCTCGAACGCCGCAATCAACCCCGCAACATGGCGCGCACGCAGCCGCCGCGAGCCGAACGACGCCACATGCGGTGTCAACAGCACTTTGGGATGCGACCATAACGGGCTGTCCTTCGGCAACGGCTCGGGATCGAACACGTCCAGAATAGCGCCCCCGAGGTGGCCAGAATCGAGCGCTTCGACGAGATCCTGCGTCACCACATGTCCGCCACGACCGGCATTGACGATGCAGGCGCCCGGCGGAAGCTGTTCGATGGTCTCCGCACGAACAATTCCCACGGTCGATGGCGTAAGAGGCAGCAAGCACACCAGAATATCGCTGCGCGCCAGGAACGCGCCGAACGCCTCCGACCCCGCGAAGCTCTCGACGCCTTCGATCCGCTTGGGCGAATTCGACCAGCCCGCCACCTCATAGCCGAGCGCCACCAGCACCTCCGCCGAGCGGGCGCCCATGGCACCTAGCCCCATCACGCCCACACGGGTTTCGGAAGCGGTTTCGCCGGTCAGCCCGCTGTTGAAGCCACGTGCGGCGTTGTTGACCAGAATCTCCGGCAGTCGCCGCATCAGCGACAGCACCGACCAGCCGACATATTCCGCCATACGTTGCGACTGGTCCGCCGTGGTCAGCCGCACCAGCGGCAGATGCCGCGGCAGAAGCGGATCGCGCAGGATGTGATCCACCCCCGCGGCGGCGCTGCAGATGAGCCTTAGATTGGGAAACTGCGCAATCCTGCCCGGCTCGGGGTCCCACACCATCACGTAGCGGATGTCCGCATCCGCCACCTCTGGATCCGTCCAGGTGCGGACCCGCAGATCGGGCGCGAATTCCTTGAAGGCAGCATGCCATTCGGCAAAGGCGGACGCACCGCCGGATCGGACGAGAAGGGTCATGACACGAGTGTATGCGGATGTTGCACCGCGGCAAGAGTCCGGCGCGAAAAACGCCAGGTCAACAAAACAGCGGCGACCGAAAGCCCGGCGACCAGCCCAAGCCACATGCCGCGCGCCTCCAGACCAAACCAAAAGGCCAACGCCAACCCGACCGGCATGCCCACGCCCCAATACGCCACCAGCGTGATCACTGCCGGAATGCTGGTGTCGTGCAGCCCGCGCAGGGCGCCGTTGGCCGCGACCTGGATGCCGTCCGAAAGCTGAAACATGGCGGCGAATGCGAGCAGAGAGACCGTGCCGGCCTGCACCGCCGGATCGGACGAATACAGCATTGCGATGGGCATCGGCAGCAGCAGCAGCACTGCGCAACTGAAGCTTTGGCTAATCGCCGCCAGCATGATGCCCAGCCATCCCGCCAGCCTGGCACGGGCGATATCACCCGCGCCGGCCGCATCGCCGACCCGCACGGTTATGGCGCCCGACATGCCCAGCGGCACCATGAAGGCCAATGCCGCCACGTTGAGCGCGATCTGGTGGGCAGCCACCGCCACCGCCCCGAACCGCGCGATGGCAAAGGCCGCCGCGCTGAACAGGCTGGTTTCCAACACCACGCTGGCCGCCATCGGAATGCCGAGCCGCAGCAGGGAAGCAATTTCAGCCGCATCCGGTCCCATCCGGCCGCGCTCCCAGCCGATGCCGCGATAGGCGCTAGTACGTGCGACATAGATCAGGAACACGCCCGCCTCGATCCACAGCACGATCGATGTCGCCAGACCGCTGCCACGCGCACCCTGCCCCGCGTAGCCGAACGCGCCATACATCAGCGCATAGCCGAGCGGCAGCAGCAGCACGACGCTGAGCACGCCAAACCACATTGCCGGTTTGGTCCGCGACAGCCCGTCCGACAGGCCGCGACACGCCATGAACAGGCCGAGAGCGGGCCCACCCGGCGCCAGTGCAAGCAGAAACTGCACCATCCCCTCCTGCAACCCCGGCTCCAGCCGCAGCAGCCCCGCCAGCGGGCGTGCCAGCAGCAAAATCGAAAACGTGATCAGCAGGCCGGTGCCCGCGGCCAGATACATCGCCTGGCGGAACACCACGCCGACCTGTGCGCGCCGCCCGGCGCCGATCAGGTGGGACACCTTCGCCGGCACCGTGAACATCAGCCCCTGCAGCAGCATCAGCGGCACCATCCACACCGAGCTGCCGATCGCCACCGCGCCCAGCACCTCCGGCCCCAAATGCCCGGCCAGCAAGGTATCCACGACATTGGTGCTGAACAGCATCACCTGCCCAGCCACCAGCGGCCGCGCCAGTCGCAGCATGATGCGAAGTTCGCTCTTGGTATCAGGAGACATCGGCGCACTCGAACCACAGGACCGGCGCTTATGCGCCCGCGGCGCCCATGGGTGCAACCATTCGATCCCCATCTCCCAGAAGACTGCAAGACCGTGCAGACTATGCCGCAGGCGAATCTGATGGCGCCGGGGAGAAAAACACTATGATCTACGAGTTACGCATCTACACTACCATGCCGGGCCGCCTGCCGCATCTGCTCGCCCGCTTTCGCGACCAGACGCTGCGGATTTGGGAGAAGCACGGCATTCGGCCGCACGGTTTCTGGACCACGCTGGTGGGGCCGGATTCGAACGACCTGACCTATATGCTGGCCTGGGAAAGCCTCGCCGAACGTGAGACCAAATGGAACGCCTTCCAGTCCGATCCGGAGTGGATCGCAGCGCGCGCGGAAACCGAGAAGAACGGCCCGATCAACGCCCGCATAGCCAGCTCGTTCCTGATCCCCACAGATTTCTCAGCCGTGAAGTAGCTCCGTGAGGCGGACGAATTCCGTCATCGCCACGTCGAGGCGACGGCGGAATTCGTCCACCCTACGAGACGACAGCCCGCATCACCGCTTTCGCGTCGGCTTCCGATAATCCGAGCTCCTGCAAGCCAACGGCGAGCACGGCGACATCGACGCCAGCGGCCAACCCGTCGGCAATCATCCGAAAAGCCCGACCAAGCGCCTGCCCATCGCCGCGCAAAACCAACTCGGCCGAAGCCGCCGACACCGGGGCCTCTGCCGGTGCAAACGCCGCCAGCCGCAGTTTCGCCTTGTGGTCCACCACCCCCTGGCGCTCGTGCATGTCGATGCCGCGATAATAGCGCTTCTGCCACTTGTCCGCCGGCGCGTGAGGCGGGTTCTTTTCCATCTCGATCCGAAACGCATCGCGCGATGCCGACCACGCCTTGAACTGAACCATCAGATCGTCGGTCAACGGCGCAAAACGTGGGCAAAATAGCTCCAGCGCGTGACGCTGCACCGGAAACATGAAGCAGATCGGCTCGCCCTTCGTGAAACTCACCCAACGATTCCGCCGCACGAACCGCCAGTTCATGGTGAAGCTGTAGGGCGACCAATCCGTCTCGATCACCCCGGACAAGGGCACGATCCCGTCCCGCCCCACATTGGGCGAGCCGGTGACGAACAGATTCCAGCCAGGTGGCGTTCGAAAGATCCCCTGGATGTGAAACGTCAGCACCCCCTGTCCGAAGATCGACACCGGCGCCTCACGGGCGGCAACGCCCGGCTGCGCATGATTCGCGGCAACGCCCGGCTGCGCCTGATTCGCGGCCAAGCCCGGCTTCAGCCGAATCACCACATCCTCCACCCCCGCACCGCCGCGCCAGCACGCCTCGAAGTCGCACGACGCCAGCACCTCCCAACCGTGG
>JAYTHH010000191.1:0-5290 GCA_043732745.1 Rhodospirillales bacterium | reverse complement strand
AGGGTTTCGGCAGTGCGGCCGGCACCCGAGTCGTTCTGACCGGCGGCGCCAGCCAGTTGCAGGGCGTGCGTGAGATGGCGGCGACGATCCTTGATCGTCAGGTCCGTGTCGGCAAGCCGGCCCCGGTGCGTGGGCTGCCGGAGAGTGCCGCCGGACCTGCCTTTGCAACCGCTGTCGGCCTTATGTCGTGGGCCGGCGGCGACGGACGGTCGGTGATGGACATCGATCTGGACGGAGAACGACAGGGCGGCCTGCTGCGGCGGATCGTCAATTTTCTGCGGGATCGCACGTAATGGTGCGGACGAATCGAATTTCCTGCGTACAACGCCTGTCTCTGGGAGGAGCCACTCCATGACCTTGAACTTGACCATTCCACAGCAGCTGCACACCGATTTCACGCCCCGTATTACGGTTATCGGCGTTGGTGGCGGCGGCACGAACGCCGTCAACACGATGATTTCGCTCGACCTCAAGGGCGTCGATTTCGTCGTTGCCAACACCGATGCGCAGTCGCTGCAGAACGCACGCGCGGACCGGCGCATCCAGCTCGGGCCGCATCTGACCCAAGGGTTAGGCGCCGGCGCCAAGCCAGAAATCGGCCGCGCCGCCGCCGAAGAGGCGATGGACGAGGTGTATCGTCATCTCGATGGCGCCCACATGGTATTCATCACCGCGGGCATGGGCGGCGGTACCGGCACCGGTGCGGCACCAGTGATCGCGCGCATGGCGCGCGAACGCGGCATCCTGACTGTGGGTGTGGTCACCAAGCCGTTCACCTTCGAAGGCCTGCGCCGCGCGCGTGCCGCCGAGCAGGGCATCGAAGAGCTGCAGCAATGGGTGGACACGCTGATCGTCATCCCGAACCAGAACCTTTTCCGTCTTTCGAATGAGCGCACCGGCTTCAAGGAAGCGTTCAAGATGGCCGACAACGTCCTTTATATGGGCGTTCGAGGCGTCACCGACCTGATGGTGGCGCCCGGCATGGTCAATCTCGACTTCGCCGATATCCGCACCGTCATGGCCGAGATGGGCAAGGCGATGATGGGGACCGGCGAGGCCGACGGCGAAGGTCGTGCCCTGCGCGCCGCCGAGCTCGCCATCAGCAACCCGCTGCTGGAAGACACCTCGATGTCCGGCGCGCGCGGCCTGCTGATCAACATCACCGGCGGCGACGACCTGACCCTGTTCGAAGTGGACCAGGCCGCGAACCGCATCCGCGAGGAAGTGGACGAAGAGGCCAACATCATCTTCGGCTCGGCTATCGACGAGAGCCTGAATGGTCGCATCCGGGTATCGGTGGTGGCCACCGGCATCGACAACATCATGAACCGTCAGCATGAGCGGCCGCATCTGATCGCGGTCGGCGGTGGCAGCATGCCGTCGATGGCCACTGCCGTGGGGCAGCATCACGCCGCCACGCAGGTTGGTTCGCAGGCTCCCACCGCTCAGGCGGCCAATGCTCATGCGACAACTGGGTTTCAGCCTTCACCGCAAGCCGGCGCGATGCCGGCGCCGCGCGGGCTGATGCCGTCGGTGAGCCGTGACGCCCCGTCGCGCGCGCCGCTGTCACGCCCGTTGCCGCAGCCGGCCTCGCCCGGTGCGCTGCGCCCGGCTTTAATGGCGCAGCCGCGCCAGGAGGCTCGTCCGGCAGAAGCCCGTATGATCGACGATCGCGCACCGGATGCCCCGACGCCGAGCTTCGAGATTGATGACGCGCCGCTGCCGCCGCGTCAGATCCCAGCACATCTGCAGCAGCCGCTGCGTCCGCAGGCGTCGCCGCTGCAGCGTCCGGCGTCACGCCAAGCCGAGGCGAAGCCCGCCGCTCGCGCTGCCCTGTTCGGCGGCGATGCGCCTGTTCCAGCGCCGGCTCCGCGGAAAAGTCTGTTCGGCATCGTCACCGGGGCCATTCGTGGTCACGCGGCGGAGCAGCCGACGACGCATCAGGAACCGCGTGTGGACGTGCAGCCGCCGGCCCCCACCCGCGAAGCGCAGCAGCCCACCGTGCGTCAGACCGCCAGCGACGAGATCGGGATTGAGATCCCCGCCTTCCTGCGCCGCCAGTCGTAGTCGCATAACGTCTATGGCCCCGGTATTGGTCCCCACGGACCAATGCCGGGACTTATGCATGTCTCGTTGATCGCGACACTTGAATAAGTCTCTTGGTTTCGCTTGCCGCCGCTGGCCAACCAGGCTCGCATGACAAATCCCGTCGCTCGCGGAAGGGTCGCACACAAAGGAATTTTGGTATTGGTTTTGTCGGGCGTTTTTAAGATCAAATTTCCCGTGCTGATATGTAACGATTTGCAACGCAAACTTTGCCACAAATTCAGGGCGTTATACCGAAATATTTAGAAATAATCATTGACTGGCGTGCGCTCGCGACGCTGCTAGGTTCGACTGCGCTGATGCAGATCGGCAGATGCCGTCTCCGGAAGAAGTCCGGTCTGGCACCTGTCTGATCTGGCACATTCGGGAAAGATGATCCGATGGACGGCCTGCCGCACACGATCTCACTGCAGACCACCGCTGATACCCAACGCACGCTCGCGGCCCAGATTGGCTGCGTCGGCATCGGGCTGCATAGCGGTCGCAAGATCAATCTGATGCTGAAGCCTCTGCCCGCCGGCAGCGGCATCGTGTTCCGCCGCATCGATTTGGACCCGCGCGTGGGCAGCATCGACATTCCCGCCCGCCACGATCATGTGGTGGACACGCGGCTTTGCACAGTCATCGGCAATCCCAACCGGCCGGAATGCCGCGTCAGCACGGTGGAGCATCTGGTTGCAGCGCTCGCTGGCTGCGGCATCCACAATCTGCTGGTCGAGATCGACGGGCCGGAAGTACCGATCCTCGATGGCTCCTCGGCCAGCTTCGTGTTCCTGATCGAATGCGCCGGGATCGTGGAGCAGGAGGCTCCGGTCGCGCGGATCGAGGTTCTGCGCACCGTGCGTGTCGAACACCGTGCTGCCTTTGCCGAATTGCGCCCGTCGGCATTCGGCTTCGACATGGCGTTGTCGATCGATTTCCCGGCACCCATCATCGGCAGGCAGGCGCTGTCGCTGCGTCTTTCCGCGGAAAGCTTCCGCACCGAGTTGGCCCGTAGCCGCACCTTCACCATGGTGCAGGAAGTGGAGGCCCTGCGTGCCGCCGGCCTCGCTTTGGGTGGCAGCCTGGACAACGCCATCGTGGTCGACCACGACCGCGTCCTGAACCCCGCCGGCCTGCGCATGACGGACGAGTTCGTGCGGCACAAGATGTTGGACGCGGTGGGCGATCTGTCGCTGGCAGGCGCCCCGCTGAGCGGCCGGTTCGTGGCGCATCGCACCGGGCACGCGCTGAACAACCGCCTCCTGCTGGCGTTGTTCGCCGACGACGCCAACTGGCGCCTGGTCAGCGCCGACACGATATCGCATGCGATTTGGCAGCCGGTGTCCGCCGCGGCGTGATGGGCTTCGCCTCACACTGGCGATGAGGCTTCGCCTCACGCTGACCTGTGCTATAGGACGCTCATCTTTGACCGCGTGATCTGGACCGTCGGCGATTTCGCCTGCGGTCGTCACGCTCCAAGCACCCGGTGATTGACGTGTCCCTGCCCCGCTTCGCGGCCCTTCCCGTGCTCTTCCTATCAATGACGCTGGCGCTCGGCGGATGCTCGATCTTCAGCTCCGGCAACGACGTGCCGGCGTCGGCCGCCAGCCTTCCGGCGGAAGACCTTTATGGTCGCGGTGTGGATGCGATGAACGCCACGAAATACGATCTGGCGGTCAAGACGTTCGACCTGCTGGAGCAGACCTATCCATATTCCAGCTTCGCGGTGAATGCGCAGCTGATGCAGGGGTATTCGGAATATCTTCGTAACCACTATACCGACGCGATCAACGTGCTCGATCGGTTCATCCAGTTGCATCCGGCGCATCGCGACATCGCCTATGTCTACTACCTGCGCTCGCTCTGCTATTACGAGCAGATAGCGGACATCCAGCGCGACCAGAAGGGTACGGCTGAGGCCATGGCGGCACTGCAGGAAGTGGTGACCCGGTTTCCTGAAAGCTCCTACGCCCGCGATGCCCGTCTGAAGATCGACCTGGCGCGCGACCATCTCGCCGGCAAGGAGATGGAGGTCGGTCGCTATTACGAAAAGCAGCGCCTCTACACCGCCGCCATCGGCCGCTTTCAGCGCGTGGTGGACGATTATCAGACCACCAACCATGCGCCCGAGGCGCTGCACCGGCTGACCGAGATCTATCTGCTGCTCGGCCTGCCCGACCAGGCCCGCAAGACCGCGGCCGTGCTGGGCCACAACTATCCCGGCAGCGAATGGTATGAGAGCAGCTACAATCAGTTGGTCGCCACCGGGCAGGTGCAGGACACCGCCGGCGTGGCCGGTCCGGTGGAGCGCCCGGGCTTCTTCTCGCGCAATCTGCCCTCCATCTTCTGACCCCCTCATGCTGACAAGCCTGTCGATCCGCGACGTGGTGCTGATCGAACGGCTTGACCTGAACTTCGAGGCCGGGCTGACCGTCCTGACGGGCGAAACAGGCGCGGGCAAATCCATCCTGTTGGACAGCTTGGGGCTGGCCCTGGGCGCCCGGAGTGAGGCCGGACTTGTGCGGGCCGGCTGTGCCCAGGCCAGCGTGGCGGCATTGTTCTCTCCCCCAACGGATCACCCGGCCCTGATGCTGCTCGCCGAACAGGGCATCGCGTCGGATGGCGACATCGTGCTGCGCCGCGTGGTGACGCGGGACGGACGGTCACGCGCTTTCGCCAACGACCAGCCGGTGGGCGCCGCCTTGCTCAAGCGGGTGGGCGCACTTCTGGTCGAGGTGCAGGGCCAGGGCGACCAAATGGGGTTGGCCGATCCCACCGGTCATGCGGCGTTGCTGGATGCCTATGGCGTGGCGGCCGCGCTGCGCGAGGCTGCGGCCGGCCATTATCGTGACTGGCGGCAGGCGGCAGGGGCACTGAAAAGCGCCGAAGCGGCGATTGCTGCCGCCAAGCGGGACGAGGAGTGGTTGCGCCACGCCACCGATGAACTTGGTACGCTGGCACCGCTGCCGGGCGAAGAGGAGCGCATGGCCACCGAGCGGCAGCGCCTGCAGCAGGATGAACGCCGCGCCGAGGCGATTGCGTCAGCGTTGTCCGAATTGACCCCGCGCGACCGCCGCAGCGCTGGTCCCGCCGCCGCCCTGCGCGCCGCGAGTCGCGCGTTGATGCGCCTGGCGCCGGGAGGCGAGCCCGACACAGTCAATCCCGCTTCCCCTGCAATGGCCGCGCTCGAGCGCGCCGAGGA
>JAYTHH010000190.1:0-5298 GCA_043732745.1 Rhodospirillales bacterium | reverse complement strand
GGTCAATGACCGTCAGCCTGCGTCTCGGAACTGCCATCCAACCATCCTAAACTATCAGGACAGCCGGGGGTGTTCGCTACCAAACTTGAGTCCGCCGTGAGTTTCGTGCCAGCGCTGTTCTACCGGGCGGTTTGGCCTCTCAACAAAACCGAGTTACCACTGCTTCGCTTGGCCAACATGCTGGCGCTTGCATTGCTGGCAGCCCGAATGATCCCACGGCAGGCCGGGTTTCTGACCAGCCAGACGGCCTGGCCGATCGTGTTATGCGGTCGGAACTCACTGGAAATATTTTGCCTGTCGATCCTGCTATCGGTCATGGGCAATGTTGTCTACACCGCTATGGGGCTGTCATTTGGTGTACAGGCCGGCGTGAACGTTGCGGGATGTCTTATGCTACTTGGATTCGGTTTGCTCCTGGCTTGGTTCGATGGAAATGGACATTATCCGCAACCCACCGGTCAGCGGCCGCCGGCATGAACGCCCGCATCGCTGCAGGAACTGCGCTGGTCATACTCGCCCTGTTGGCGTCGGCACCTTCCCCGGCGATGGCCGAGCCAACTTCCTGCGCGGTGACGCAGGAGTTGGCATTGAAAGGGCAGAAGCTGCCGATGTTTCAAGCCGCTTTGGCCGCGCATCGTCCGATCAATATCCTCGCTGCTGGCGGAGCTTCGACCGCCGGGGCGGCAGCGCGTGGTGCTGCCTTCACCTTTCCGGCCCGGCTAGAGTTGCATCTGCGCGACAAGCTGCCCGATGCCAGTATCACGGTTATCAACCGGGGTGTGAGCGGCACATCGGCCATGGCGCGGTTGAACCTTGTGACGGCAGAACTCGGCCAGATCCATCCGACGCTAGTCATCTGGGCACCCGGCTCCACCGAGGCGGGTCTTTCCGAGGATGTCGGGCCGTTCGAGACCAGTCTGCGCGAGGGCGTCGCCCGCATCCACGCTGCCGGTGCCGATCTCATTCTGATCGATCTGCAATTCGCCCCGAGCATCGCCCGTGTGGTGGCACTCGACCGCTACAACGACACCATTGCAGGCGTGGCCGAAGCCGAAGACGTGCCGCTGCTCCGGCGAAGTGAGTGGATGCGGTACTGGAATGACACTGGCGTCCTCGATCTCGACAACACGCCCGCACAGGATATTGTGCCAGCCATCCACCGCCTGTTCGATTGCCTGGCGATTGGGCTCGCAGACACCATCGTCACCTCGCTGCCTTGATGTGGCGGAGACTGCAAAGCTTGTATACGTTGGCAGCCCGCATGCGCCTGTGTGCAGTAATCGGTTTGCTGGCCGCCCAGTCCCTTCCTGCCTTGGCAGGCCAGGTGGTGCCTTTCACGCTGGATTCATCTGTGCTTGGACGTGCCTGGGTGAACCAGATATATCTCCCTCACGGATATAGCGACGGTGCCATCTACCCGGTTAATTTATCTGTTGCACGGTGCGAACAGCGATTCAGCCGGATGGGTCCGCCAAGCAGACATCGTAACGCTGGTTGATCGCCTTATCCGCAGCGGGCGGATGCGAAAATGCATCATCGTGATGCCCTCCGCCGGCAACAGCTGGTATCTGGACGGTCCAGAGCGCATGGAAACGGCGCTGCCTTGGAAGCACCTCAATAAGCCTCGTCCAAGGCCTGACGTCCGCCGAAGCCACACAACGCCACGGCCTCAACGCCCTCCCGCACATCCACACCGACCGGGCGCTGGCGGATGGATACGCGCTCGCCCCACCGGTAATCGCCATGTCGTAAATCCGGGACTGTCCCAACAAGCGTGGCCACCTTATTCTTCCTCTAGCGACCGACAGGTATGGCGAATGCTCGCCAACAACATCGTGGCAGCCCGGGACAGCTTGGTAGCAAGGGGCAGCAGAGCTTGAGCAGTCACATTTGTCGCTGGCAGCAACTTTAAAGCAACGACACCACGATCCATTGCGCGATCCAGCAGAAATGGGTCGATCACTGCCACACCTACGCCTTTGCTCACTAATGCACAGGCCACGGAAGACTGATTAACCTCCAACGCGATGCGCCGTGAGACGCCGGCGCGGCGAAAGGCAGTCTCTACCAGATGTCCCAACGGTAGGTTTCGGCTGAAGGAGATCAGCGGATAGGCCGCAAGATCCTCCGCCGTGACACTTTTCCTGTCGGTGAGCGCGTGGCCGCGCGGCACGACGGCAATGAGCGAACCGGTGCACAGAGGCACCAGTCTGGCCTCCGGCTCGACCAATGGCGTGAGTACGAGACCAAAATCGACACGTTCCTGCGTAACCGCATGGACAACGCCAAGGTTGTCCATGGTTCTTATCGTCAGGGCAATCCGCGGCCGGGCCAGCTGAAAGCGTGCAATGGCGCGTGGCAATAGGTTGTCGGCCAGCGTCGGTGTTACCGCCAGATGCACTGCTCCGGCAGTCGTATCGCGCAGGTCTGCGAGCAAACGATCGATCCGCTCGACACCGTCGAACATGCGCAACAGATCGGGCAGCAGCACCAGCGTCTCCGCCGTGGGCTGCAGTCGGCCATGCTCACGCCTGAACAACGGAAATCCGGTTGCGAGGCTGCAGTCCCGCAAAACCATGCTCACTGCGGGCTGCGAAATCTCCAACGCCGCCGCAGCCTGCGTCACGGAGCCGTGCTGGCAGACGGAATGCACGATCTGAAGCTGACGCAGGCTCAAGGACATCAACTCAGCTTATGCTGAATTAAGCCACGTGGCATATAGCTTAAGTCTGGATCACTCTAGCCTTCCCCCCATGAAAATCGTCGCCATCGAGACGTCCGTCGTCGCGCTGCCATTCACCATGGGCGGTCCCTACCAGTCATTCGCCGGCAAGCTCTGGGACCAGATGGAGATCCTGCTGGTCAAGGTTGAAACCGATGACGGGCTGGTGGGATGGGGGGAGGCATTTGGCCATGCCGCCATTCCAGCCACGAAAGCCGCCATCGACAGCATCATTGCCCCGCTGATGATCGGCCGCGATGCCGGCGACATCAACGCCATCAATCGGGCAGTCCTGCATTCGACACACCTGCTCGGCCGAAACGGATCGTTCGTCTACGGGTATGCGGGCATCGACATCGCCCTATGGGACCTGCTTGGAAAACGCACGGGGCAGCCGATCTGGAGACTGCTCGGCGGCGGACGACCAGGCAAGCTGGACGCCTATGCAAGCCTGCTCAACTATACAACGCACGAGCTGGTGTCAAAGAACGTCGCAGATGCCGTCAAGGCAGGCTATCGCGCGGTCAAGCTGCACCAGACCACGCGTGAAGATGTGCTGGTCGCAATGAAGGCCGCGGGCGACGCGCGCGTGATGCTTGATGTCAATTGCGCGTGGTTGCCGCCAAAGGCCCATGAAATGGCACAATCGATGGCGTCGGACGGCCTGTCCTGGCTGGAAGAACCCGTCTGGCCGCCGGAGGATATCGGCGGGCTCGCCAGCCTGCGGCGCCACGGCATTCCGCTGTCGGCGGGCGAAAACGTGGCCGGCCTGTTCGGCTTCAAAAGCCTGATCGACGCGGGGGCCATCGATATTGCGCAGCCAAGCGTGACCAAGCTTGGCGGCATCAGCGAGATGATCAAAATCATCAATCTCTGCCAAGCAAATGCCATCGGCGTCGCCCCGCACAGCCCCTATTTCGGCCCAGGGTTCATCGCCACTCTGCATATTGCCGCCGCACTGATCGAGACCCCGTTGATCGAGGTCCTGTGGCTGGAGATGGAGGCAAATCCGTTCGACCCTTGGGTGCGGCCGCACGACGGCAAGCTCTCCGTACCGGAAGGGCCCGGACTGGGCTGCGATCCAGATCCCACCATCCTCGCACGCTATGCCACTGGTCCCACTACCCGAAAAGAGGCCGCCCGATGAAAGTCACCAAGGTCGAAACGCTGGTTGTGCCGATGCAGATGGACAAGCCCATCGGCAGCGCGCTGGGCCAACTGACAGGGTTTGGCTGCATCCTGGTCACGGTGCACACCGATGAAGGGATCACCGGCGAAAACCTTATCTTCACCCTCAACAACCGCCGCACCAAGGTCCTTGTGCAAATGGTGGAGGACCTGGCGGATGTCATCGTCGGTTTCGATGCCGGCCATATTGCCGCATTCTGGGCGCGCGCGTGGACCAGCATCAATTTCCTCGGCCACCAGGGAGTGTCTGTCGTCGGCATCTCGGCGATAGATGGCGCGTTATGGGATGCCCTCGGAAAGGCCCGGGATATGCCGATCTACCGCTTGCTCGGAGGGGCCAAAAGCCGTGTTCCCGCGTATCATAGCGGTGGCCTGTGGCTCGATCGCGGTAAGGAAGCGCTGGTCGACGAAGCCCTCGGCTTCAAGCAGGCCGGCTGGAAGGCGATGAAGATGCGCCTGGGCCTTGCCGACCCACGCGAGGATATCGCAAGGGTCCGCGTCGTGCGGGACGCCATCGGTCCGGACATCAAGTTGATGGCCGACGCCAACCAGGGCAAGACCGAGTTCGAAGCGATCCGTCTGGGGCGGATGCTGGAGGAGTTCAATCTCACCTGGTTTGAAGAACCCCTCCCCGCCTGGGATCTGGCGGGTCTGGCCCGGGTCGCACAGGCGCTCGATACGCCCATTGCCAGCGGCGAGACGGAATACACCCGCTATGGCTTTCGCCGCATGCTTGAACTCCGGTCTGCCGATATCCTGATGCCGGATCTGCAGCGGGTCGGTGGCGTCAGCGAATTCGTCCGCGTTGCGCACATGGCGGAGAGCCATGATGTGCCGGTCTCGAGCCATCTCTTTCCGGAGACCTCGCTGCAAGTACTAGGCGGGCTGTCGAACTCCATGTTCCTCGAATACATGCCGTGGTTCTCGCCGCTCTATAACGAGAGCCTGGAATTCGAGAACGGCGATGCGATTGTTCCAGAGCGACCCGGCTGGGGGTTTACGTTCAATCGAGAGAGGGCGCAGAATTACAATCGGTGATAGCGCTATCAGTCCCGCACAAGACGGGTCATGCGACAATCCTAACGGGAGACCAACGCCATGCTGATCACACGCCGCACACTCGGTTTGAGCGCCGTTGCCGCAACCTCCGCCGCCAAACTGGGCCGGACGGCACATGCCGCCAATGAACCCATCCGGATTGGATGGCTAGCCTCGCTCACCGGCGCCAGCTCAGCGCCCGCCATCGGCTTCAACCGGGGCGTTATGTTCGCCACAGACGCCATCAATGCCGCTGGCGGGGTGAAAGGCCGCAAGGTCGAGATCATCACCCGTGATACCCAAGGCGATCCCACCAAGGCCGTGAACGCTACGCAGGAACTTATCAGTCA
>JAYTHH010000189.1:0-1504 GCA_043732745.1 Rhodospirillales bacterium | reverse complement strand
GCGCTAGGCCTTCGACGATGGCCGTTTTGCCGACACCAGGCTCGCCGATCAGGACCGGATTGTTCTTGGTGCGACGCGCCAGCACCTGGATGGTGCGGCGAATTTCCTCATCTCGGCCGATCACCGGGTCAAGTTTGCCCTGGCGGGCCAATTCGGTGACATCGCGGGCGTATTTTTTCAAAGCGTCGAAGTTGGCTTCGGCATTCTGACTGGTGACCTTACGGCCCTTGCGGATATCGGCCATGGCCTTTTCCAGCGCCTGCGCCGTGGCACCGGATGCGCGGAGGACCCGCGCAGCGGGGCTGTCGCTGGCGGCGAGGGCGATGAGCACCCGGTCCTGCGCCACGTATTCGTCGCCGTCTTTCAGCGCCGCCTGCTGGGCTTGGTCCAGGATGCGGACCAGCGCCGGCGTGATCTGCGGCTGCCCGGCCCCGCCGCCCTGAACTTTCGGGATCTTGCCCATTTCCAGGGCAAGGGCGGTGCGCGCGGTCTTGTCGTCACCGCCGGCAGCACGGATCAGGCCCGCGGCAGCGCCTTCGTCATCGTCGAGCAGGGCCTTGAGCAGATGCTCGGGCGTCAGCTGCTGGTGAAAATCGCGAATGGCAATTGTTTGTGCGGCCTGCAAAAAGCCTTTCGCGCGGTCCGTGAATTTCTCGATATCCATGTTTTGTCCCTTTTAAGGCGACTGGATCAGCACGCCCCTTCAAGGCGACGCGCCTATGCCCTGGAAAGCAGTTGGGGATTCATACCCGCGACCTCAATATCAATCCTAACGCTGCCGGATCATCCTGGTTGCCTGTCGGATCGGATGCGGCATCTAATCAGGGATTCATTCAGCTCATTCCGAGGAACGATCCATGCGCATCGAAAACCTGTATCGCTACCCTGTGAAGGGTCTCAGCGCCGAGGCGCTTGAAATGATCGATGTGGCAGATGGAGAGGCGCTGCCGTGGGATCGCGCCTTCGCGCTGGCGCAGGGAGATGCGCCGTTCGACTCGCAGGCGCCGGTATGGATCAAGAAGACCAACTTCATGTGCCTGATGGCCAACGCCGAAATCGCGGCGCTGAAGGCGCATTTCGATCCGAAATCATCGGTGCTCACGCTACGGGCACCCGACGGTGCCGAGCTCGCCGCCAATCCATTGAAATCGGATGGACGGCTGCGGGTTGCGGCCTGGCTGACCGCGTTCCTTGGGGCATCAGCGCGCGGCACGCCGGTGTTCCATCATGTGCCCGGCTTCGTGTTCGGGGACCAGAAGACACCCGTCGTCAGCCTGATCAATCTTGCCAGCCTGGCCGATCTTGAGGCGAAGGTGGCAGACAGGCGCCACCGGCTGCGGTTTCGCGCCAACATCTATTTCAGCGGGGCGGCGGCCTGGGGCGAGCATGACTGGATCGGGCGCGAGCTTTTGGTGGGTGGCGCGCGGCTGCGCGTGGTCAAGCGCACTGTTCGGTGCCCGGCAACCGAGGTTAATCCGGAGACGGCACAGCGGGACGCCAACCC
>JAYTHH010000188.1:0-5302 GCA_043732745.1 Rhodospirillales bacterium | reverse complement strand
GCGGATGCGTGACCAATGTGCGGGCAATCTGCAGGCGTTGCAGCATGCCGCCCGAGAATGTGCGCGGCAGGTCATCCACGCGGTCGCCGTCGATCTCGACCTGACGCAGCCAGTCGATGGCTTCGGTGCGGATGTCGCCGTAGTGTCGGCGGCCCTGGGCCATCAGCCGCTCGCCGACATTGCCGCCGGCGGTGACGCCCATGCGCAGATTGTCGCGGGGATTTTGGTGCACGAAGCCCCAGTCGGACCGATGCAGCGCCCGCAAGGCCGGGGCGGGCATGGCGTGGACGTCGATCAGTTTGCCCTCGGGATCGCGGTACCAGACCATGCCGGATTGCGGTGCCATCCGGCCGGACAGCACGTTCAGCAACGTGGTCTTTCCCGATCCCGATTCGCCCACGATGGCCAGCACCTCACCCGGCCAGAGGTCGGCATCGACATCGACCAGCGCGGGGATGTTGCCGAAACGTAGGTTTAGGCCACGGGCGGAGAGCAATGTTTCGTCGGTCATGCCGCCTGCTCCACCACGGGGGATTCGCTGCCGGTGTGGCCGGCCTCGCGACGCGTCTCGCAGTGATCGGTGTCGGAACACACGAACAGGCGGCCACCGCGATCGTCGGTGACGACCTCGTCGAGGTACGAGTCAGCGGCGCCACACAGGCCGCAGGCGTGTGGTGCGCGTGTGGTGCGGAACGGATGGTCGTCGAAATCGAGGCTCTGCACCGACGTGTAAGGCGGAATGGCGTAGATGCGCTGCTCGCGGCCGGCGCCGAACAATTGCAGCGCCGGCATCATGTGCATCTTCGGATTGTCGAAGGCCGGGATCGGGCTGGGCGACATCAGATAGCGGCCGCCCACCATGACAGGATAGTCGTAGCTGATCGACACATGGCCGAAGCGCGTGATGTCCTCATAGAGTTTCACATGCATCAGCCCGTATTCCGCCAACCCGTGCATGCGCCGCGTCTCTGCCCGCGAGCTTTCCAGCTTGGACAGCGGCTCCGGCTGCGGCACCTGATAGACCAAAATCTGTTTCTCGGTGAGCGGCAGTTCCGGGATGCGGTGGCGGGTCTGGATGATCGTGGCATCGCCGGTGTGTGTCGTGGTGGCCACGCCCGCAGTGCGTCCGAAGAAGCGGCGGATGGACACCGCATTGGTGGTGTCGTCGGCGCCCTGGTCGATCACCTTCAGCACGTCATCCGGCCCCAGCACGGCGGCAGTGAGCTGGATGCCGCCGGTGCCCCAGCCATAGGGCAGTGGCATTTCACGTGATCCGAACGGGATCTGGTGGCCGGGGATCGCCACCGCCTTGAGGATGGCGCGGCGGATCATGCGTTTGGTCTGCTCGTCCAGATAGGCGAAATTATAGCCGTTCATGCCCCAATCTCCATAACTGGAGTCTCCTTTGCAGCGTCGGCCCGCATGCGGCGGATGGTTTCCAGCTCGCTCTGGAAATCGACGTAATGCGGCAGCTTCAAATGCTCGACGAAGCCCGTCGCCTCGATGTTGTCGCAGTGATATAGAACAAACTCCTGGTTCTGCGCCGGCGCCGTGGCCGTCTCGCCCAGTTCCTCCGCGCGCAACGCCCGGTCCACCAGCGCCATCGACATCGCCTTGCGCTCGGCATGGCCGAACACCAGCCCATAGCCGCGGGTGAATTGCGGCGGCTGGGTTTTGGAGCCGGCGAACTGGTCCACCATCTGGCATTCCGTCAACGTGATGTCGCCGATATCGATGGCGAAGCCCAACTCCGGCGGGGTGATCTCGACGCTGGCCTCGCCAACGCGGATCTCGCCCACGAATGGATGCGAACCACCCCAGCCGCGTTGGGTGGAATAGGCCATCGCCAGGAGAAATCCCTCATCGCCACGCGCCAGCGATTGCAGCCGTATGTCGCGCGCTGCCGGGAAGGCCAAAGGCGCACGCGTGATATCGCCGGGCTCGCCGTGGGACGCGCCGTCGGCCTCGATCAACCCTTCGGTGCCGAGGATGTCGTTGATGCGGCCGATGGCGATGTCGTCGGAGTCAATCTCAACGGCAGGCGGCGGCGCGAAGCCGGCGGCTTCGGCGAAATCGATGAGGCGGTGGGTGTAGTCGTAGGTCGGCCCCAGGATCTGCCCGCTTGGCATGTCCTTGAACACCGCCGAGATGCGGCGGCGGATCGACATTGCGGCGGTGTCCACCGGCATGCTGGCGGCGAAGCGGGGCAGGGTGGTGCGGTAGGCGCGCACCAGAAACGCTGCCTCGATCAGATCGCCCTGGGCCTGGCGGATGGCTAGCGCGGCAAGGTTGGTGTCGTAAAGCGAGCCCTCGGCCATCACTCGGTCCACCCCACGGCCGAGCTGCTCGCAGATCTGCGCCGTTTCGATGCGGGGGACGGCGGGGTCGCCGCGGCGATCCTCAGCCAGCCAGGCATGGGCGTTGTCGATGGCGCGCTCACCACCTTTGACGGCGACATAGGCCATGTCAGACCTCCTTCGTTTTTGCGGGCGGCACCCGGGTGATCCGCACGGATCGCGGCAGTGCCACCAACTCGTCGCCGGCGCACAGGATGAGATCGATGCCGCGTGGAAACCGGGCATGGTTGGCCGCCCAGACCGAAACGAAATCGTCCGGCAATCCGTCAACATCGAGCATGGCCGAGGTCTTCAGTCCGGGGCCGGCGAGGGCGAGGCGCTGGCCGCTGCAAAGGCTGGCAACCTGCAGAATGACGGTGGTGCCGTCCTGCGGCCCGTCATCGCTGCCGGCGTCGAGTGCTGCGAGATCGGGGAGCGTGTCGGCCAACGCGAAACCAGCCGTTTCCAGCGGCGCAAATGGCGCACCGCAATGAAAGGCGATCCAGTCCCGCGCCGCGTCACATCCGTCATCGAGCCACAGGGTGGTCTCGGCATCCACCAGGGTCAGCAGGCAGGCGGCCGTCGCCTGGGTGAGCGGGGCGGGCGGTGTCAGGCCGTAGCCGGCACCGTGGATCGTGCCGGGACGCGACATGGCATCCAGGATGGCCCGAAACGCCGACTGCGCCGACAGCATAGGATCGGCAAAGCCCGGCAGATCGACACTCATGACCCGCTCCGCATGGTGGCAAGAGTAAAGAACTGGACGCGGGTGGCGGCTGCCTTGCGGGCCGCGGTGGCGCGAAGGGCGGCCTGGGCCTGGGCCAAGGGCGCGATGACCGATGCCTCGATCCGTGCGTGCCAGTTCGCGTCCTGAAGCGCCGCATCGAGCCTGGCTGCCAGCTCAGCCTGGGCCCGATCGCGGCCCGACACATAGGCGTGGCCCACCCGCCCGTCCGCGTCGCGCACCGTGCAGCGCGTGACGCTCAACTCGCCCATGTTGAACGCCGCCCCGGCACCGCCGGCGCGGCCGCGCACCATCACCAACCCGCTCTCGGGGCCGCGCAGCACGCTGTGATCAGGGAGTTGAGGAATCCGCTCCAGCAACGACATGATCTCGGAGCGTCCGGCGCGGGCCAGGACGGCCATCCATCGTTGTCTGGCCGCGTGCGGGGAGACGGGCTTCGGGTGGGACTGATCGGGCTGCATCACGTGTCCAGTGTTGTTTAGACATCTAGACGACTATGCCTGAACGCGCCTAAGGTCAACGACAAGTCGCATGTAAGGTGCAAGGCGCGGATGAATTTGCGATGAACGTCTCCGAAGCTGCCCGCGAACCAGGCATATCGCTTTGGCGCCAGATCTTCCGCGTGTTGGAGGACGAGATCGCCGCCGGCACCTTGGCGCCCGGCGCCAGGCTGCCCACCGAGGCGCAGATGGCCGCGCGTTTCGCCGTCAATCGTCACACCGTCCGTCGCGCGTTAGAGGAATTGCAGCGCAGCGGGCTGGTGCGGGTGGAGCAGGGCCGTGGCAGCTTTGTCACCGAAGACGTGCTGGACTACGCCATCAGCTCGCGTACGCGGTTTTCCGAGTGGATCCGCCGCCATAACAAGGAGCCTTCGGGCACATTGTTGGAACTGCGTGAGGTGCCGGCAGATCAGACAGTGGCGGGCGAACTCGGTCTGCGCGCCGGCGCCCGGACCATCATGCTCGAACGCCTTGGCCTGGCCGATGGCCGCCCCGTCAACATCAGCCAGCACTGGTTTCCCGCCGCACGGTTTCCCGGGCTGTTGCCAGCCTTGCGGGACGGCGGCGGTATCAGTGATGCGCTCGCGTCCTGTGGCCTGCCCGACTACCGCCGCCAGACCACCCGCGTCTCCGCTCGGCTGCCCACGGCGCAGGAGGCGACCTTGCTGCGCATGCCGCGTAACCGGCCGCTGTTGATCACCGAGAACATCAACGTCGATCCGCAGGGTGTAGTGGTGGAATATGGCACCAGCCGCTATCCGACGCCGCGCGTGCAGATCGTCTTCGAGCCCTGATTTGACCCCTGGGGGTATCCCGAATGGCCATGATGACAGTCACCGGCGGGCAGGTGCTGCGCGACGGCGCCCTGCTTCAGGGTGATCTGCACCTGTGCGATGGCGCCTTCACCGAAATTCGTGGCTTCGGGCGAAACTTCGACGCAACCGGCTTGCTGGTGCTGCCCGGGATCGTGGATATCCACGGCGACGCTTTCGAACGCCAGATGCAGCCGCGCCCCAACGTGGCCTTCGACCCGGACTTCGCCTTGGCCGAAACCGAGCGGCAGTTGCTCGGCTGCGGCATCACCACCGCCTATCACAGCGTGACATTGTCTTGGGAGCCAGGCCTGCGCGGGATCGAGGCCTGGCGCGCGCTGCTCGTCGCCCTAGCGCAGCGGACCTGGACCTGCGACATGCGCATCCACCTGCGCTGGGAGGCCTTTAATCTCGAAGCGCTCGACGAGGTGCTGGGCGACATCCACGCCGGGCGCGTGCATCTGGTGGCGTTCAACGACCACACGGCGGCCATCCTGAAGAAGCTGTCGAACCCGTTCGAGGCGTCGAAATACGTCGGCAGGACTGGCATGAAGGCCGAAACTTTCGCCGAATTGGCCCGCCATGTCGCCAGCCGCGCCGCTGAGGTGCCCGCAGCGCTCGACCGCATCGCCGCTCTGTGCCGCACGAAATCTATCCCAATGGCGAGCCATGACGACGAGACGATCCCGATGCGCGAGGAATTCGCCGCGCGCGGGGCGAATATCTGCGAATTCCCCGTCACCGACGAGGTTGGCCGCTTCGCCCGCACCCGCGGCGACGCCATCGTGCTGGGCAGCCCCAACGTGGTGCGCGGCGGCTCGCATCTTGGCTGGACGTCCGCTGCCGAATCGGCGGAGCGCGGCATCTGCTCGGTGCTGACGTCGGATTATTACTACCCCTGCCTGCTGG
>JAYTHH010000187.1:0-5306 GCA_043732745.1 Rhodospirillales bacterium | reverse complement strand
AATTATCAAAACTGAAATCCACCTACGCGGACGCGCTGGTAGAGCAGATCAACCCGGCCACCGGCCGCGTGCACACCAGTTTCGCCATGGCCATCACCAGCACGGGGCGGCTGAGTTCGACCGACCCGAACCTACAGAACATTCCCATCCGCACGCCGGAAGGCGCCCGCATCCGCCGCACCTTCATCGCCGAGCCTGGCCACGTGCTGATCAGCTGCGACTACTCGCAGATCGAGCTGCGGCTTCTGGCCCACATGGCTGATATCCCCGCCCTGAAGGCAAGTTTTGCCAATGGCGAGGACATCCATGCCCGCACCGCCAGCGAGGTGTTCGGCGTGCCGATGGAGGGGATGGACGCCATGACGCGGCGCCGCGCCAAGGCCATCAACTTCGGCATCATCTACGGCATCTCGGCGTTCGGCCTCGCCCGACAGCTATCGATCCCGCCGGGAGAGGCGCGCGACTATATCCAGGCCTATTTCGCCCGCTACCCACAGATCCGCGCCTTCATGGACCGCACGGTGCTGGAGGCAAAGGAGGCCGGCTACGTGTTGACTCCGTTCGGCCGGCGCTGCTGGGTGCCGGGGATCGCCGACAAGAATCCGGCCCGCCGCAGCTACGCCGAACGCCAGGCGATAAACGCGCCGCTGCAGGGCGGGGCGGCGGATGTCATCAAGCGGGCGATGGTAAAATTGCCGTCCGCATTGCGAGACGCGGGTCTTTCGGCTCGCCTGCTGCTTCAGGTGCACGACGAATTGCTGTTCGAGGCGCCAGAATCCGAAGCGGCCAGGACGGCAGCGTTGGCAAAACGCGTGATGGAGGAAGCCGCCGCGCTTTCGGTGCCGCTTGTGGTCGAGACCGGCACCGGCAAGACCTGGGGAGAGGCCCACTAAAGGAAGGACATCGGCGATGCGAATTTCCCTCGTTATTGGCTTGATGCTTGGCGGCCTCCGTGTTCCGGCCCACGCCCAGACCGCGTGGCGCGCGTAGGGCCAACCAGCCTGGCGCTCGATGCCGCCAGCACGCTGTATGTGTCCGACGCCATCGGCAACAGCGTGAATGCGATCGCCGACGTCACCACGCGCGGTACCGGCGGCGGCGTTGGTCCGGTGGTGGCCAGGGACGATCTGTTAGAACGGCCGCTGGCGATGGTGACCGCCCCCGGCGGCCATAGCCGTTCTTCAGGCTTTATCAATCGCTGAACCAGTTCACCACGCATAATGGAAGTGGATTGTTTGCATGGCCGCCGGGGGTTGAGCCCGGCGGGTTCATTAGGCAAGCCTTGTTCGGCTGAGGTTCGCGCGAGGTGAGGTGCTACACGATTTACGCGCGCATGCTTTCGGGGACATGGCCGCCATTTTCTGCGAGTTTCTCCATCACGGCCCTATGCAGCGCGATATTCTGTTCGGCGCTACCGTCTTCACCGGCGTGAACATTCAATTCCTGCGCCAACTGGTTGCGGGCCTCCAGGCTGGAGTCGAGCTCCAGGAGCTTCAGCAGATCGACAATGGAATGCTGGTAGTCGCCTCCGCCGCCCTTTTCATACGACATGGCGCTGAGGACTTCGCCGACATCCACGTTCTCAGGCGTCGCTGATTGTGTGGCAGCGGATTGCGGCGTTGGAATCGGGGCCTTGGAGGCGCGAGATGACACCAAATCCGATGCCATCTTCTCGGCCGTGGCGATCAGTGTCGACGCGGCGCTGGAGGAGGACGGATCGGAGGGTGGCTGACCGGTGGTGCCGTTGCTGTCGCTTGTTCCGGCCGACTGGGCCGCGGCCGGATGATAAAAGATCTTGTCCATGATGGTGTTGAAAATGCTCACGTAGGGCCTCCCATTCTGGTGGAAGTCCTACGTATCGGCCGGGCGATGGTTCCTTCTCTGAAGGTGGTTCGCCCGACCCGTCGCAGCCCTTCAGCGAAGCGAAAGCGCCACCGCAATTACATCTGGGCCGACATCGGCTTCGAACTGCTTGAAGTTCTTCTCGAACATGCCGACCAGCCTCATTGCCTGTGCGTCATAGGCCGCTTTGTCTGCCCACGCTTCACGGGGGTCGAGCACCTCGGAGGGGATCCCTGGCACGGCAGTGGGGATCTGCAGGCCGAAGAAGCTGTCCTCGCAGAATTCTGCCTTCGCCAGCGAACCGTCCAGCGCCGCGTTCAGCAGCGCCCGGGTGTGGCGGATCGACATGCGCTTGCCGGTGCCGTAGGCGCCGCCGGACCAGCCGGTGTTCACCAGCCAGCAATCGGCGCCGTAGCGGGCGATCATATCCGACAGCATCCGGCCATAGAGATTGGCGCGGCGCGGCAGAAACGGCGCGCCAAAGCAGGCGCTGAACGACGGCTGCGGCTCTGCGCCCAGGCCCTTTTCGGTGCCGGCCACCAAGGCGGTGTAGCCCGACAGGAAGTGATACATCGCCTGTGCCGCCGACAGCTTCGCAATTGGCGGCAGCACGCCGAATGCGTCGCACGCCAGCATCATCACGTTGCGCGGGATACCGCCGCGCCCGGATGGCACGAAGTTGGGGATGAACTCCACGGGGTAGCAGGAGCGTGTGTTCTCGGTGTAGCGCTGGTCCGATAGGTCCAACCGGCCGCGATAATCGGCCACCACGTTCTCCAACACGCTGCCAAAGCGATGCGTGGCGGCCCAGATCTCGGGCTCGGCGGTCTTGGACAGGTCGATGACCTTGGCGTAGCAGCCGCCTTCGAAGTTGAATATTCCTTCGTGCGACCAGCCGTGTTCGTCGTCGCCGATCAAGGGCCGCTTCGGATCGGACGACAAGGTGGTCTTGCCGGTGCCGGAAAGGCCGAAGAACAGCGCCACGTCGCCCTCGGCGCCGACATTGGCAGAGCAGTGCATCGGCATCACGCCCTTGGCGGGAAGGATCCAGTTCATGACAGTGAAGATCGATTTCTTGATCTCGCCGGCGTACTCGGTGCCCGCTACCACGATCAGTCTTTGCGCAAAGCTCAGCGCCACGGCGGTGGTGGTGCGCACGCCATCCACTTCGGGATCGGCCTCGAACAGAGGGGCGTGCAGAATAACATAGTCCGGCTCGAAATCGAGGAGCTCCGCCTCAGTGGGGCGGATGAACATGTTGCGGGCGAAAAGCGCATGCCAGGCCGCCGAGGTGACCAGACGAACGCGCACGCGATGGGCCGGATCGGCGCCGGCGTAGAGGTCCTGGGTGAACAGTTCCTGGCCCTGCAGATAGGCCTGCACACGGCTTTTGAAGATGGTGAACTTCTCCATCGACATAGGCTGGTTCACCTTGCCCCAATCGACCTCCGCCGTCGTGTCGGGCTCATCCACCACGAACTTGTCCTTCACCGAGCGGCCGGTATGGACGCCGGTGATTGCAATGAACGCACCATCTTCCGACAGCGTGCCCTCGTTGCGCCGCAGCGCGTGCGGCACCAGGGAAGAAGCGGTGAGATTGGCGTGAACGGTGCCGGTAATATGCACGCCGGTTCCGGACAGGGGCGACCGGATGGCGGCCTGCGGTTCAGCGTTCATTGGAAGCTCCTCGGTCGGACTGTGACAGTTTCATGGTTTGCCCATGTGTTGGCCTTGCATAAGAGCGAAGATCAAAGCGGTCCAGGTCAAGTTGATTTATGATATCGCAATCATGGTCCAAAACAGGGGGTGCCCAGATGTGGCCGCGTTGGGGACCGCTGAAATCATCTGGCACGTGCAGCACGAATGAGGGCCACCAGTTCGGCGCGCACGGCGCCCGCGTCTGCCACCGGCTTGGTCCATGCCACCCGAATGACGACCTCCCCTTGCGCGAGATCGCAGCCGTCGACATCGGCGGCGACCATGCGCCAAGCGCCCGGTGCGCCGGCGAGTACCGCAAGGGCGTCAGCGTGGTCGGTATTGCAATGCGCGCAAATATCGGCCTCCGCTGCCAGAACCTGCGCCACCACGCCGGCGTCGGGCGTGAGATCGGCCTGCCGCAGGCGGAACGCGCGGGCAAAGCCGCCGACGAGTTGGCCGGCTTTCGGGCGAATGCGGAATAACGCAAAATCCGTAAACTCGACGTAGAGCTGGGCATAAGGGTGCACCGCCAGCCAGCGCGCTTTAAGCGCAGGATCGGGTTCCGGCTCGGCCAAGCCCGTGATCGTCACGCGCGGGGCGGTCTGCGGGTTCACTGTCTCGGCCACGCCGGTCACCATCACGGCACAACGCGGGTCGGCGCGCAGATGGCGTGTGTGTTCCGACAGTGACGAGAGCAGGATCAGGATCGAAAGATCGGGCGCGCAGGCGGGCGTGACCAACGAAGCAAAAGGCTGACCCTCAGCCGAGGTCGCCAGGCTTCCCACCCTTGCCGCACGCAGCAGGGTGCGCGCCTGCCAGGAGGGTAACGGTCCTGCTGCATGGTTCGCACCAACGTTCGGTGCGGCGTTTGGTGGATTTTCTGGCTCGGCCATATTTCGTTCACCCTTCTTCCTTATTGCGCCACAATCCTCTGCCACCATCCGTCCATCGTAACGGAGGGCGCCTCGAATGAAGCAGACCATCGCGCTGGTCGACGACGACCGCAATATCCTGACCTCGGTGTCCATGACCCTGGAGCAGGAGGGTTTCACCGTGCGCACATATACAGACGGCGAAAGCGCCTTGCAGGGCATTATCGCCAAGCCGGTCGATCTCGCCGTGCTCGATATCAAGATGCCGCGGATGGACGGGATGGAGCTGCTGCAGCGCCTGCGCGCACGCACCCAGTTGCCGGTGATCTTTCTAACGTCCAAGGACGAGGAGGTGGATGAGTTGATGGGTCTACGCCTGGGTGCGGACGACTACATCACCAAGCCGTTTAGCCAGCGCCTGCTGATCGAGCGCATCCGTGCGCTGCTGCGCCGCAACGAGACCAGCCGCGCCGAGGGCTCAGGTGCCGCGCCCGGTGGCGTGATGATCCGCGGCGAGCTGGTACTGGATGAAACCAAGCATCAGTGCAATTGGAAGGGCAGCGACATCGCGCTGACCGTGACCGAATTCCTGCTGGTCAAGGCGCTCGCGGCGCGCCCGGGCATGGTGAAGTCCCGAGACCAGCTCATCGACACTGCCTACGGCGATAACATCTATGTCGACGATCGCACCATCGACAGCCACATCAAACGGGTGCGGAAGAAGTTTCGCCAGGCGGATGACGATTTCAACCATATTGAGACGCTGTACGGCATCGGCTACCGCTACAAGGAGGCTTAGGAATCCGCGATGCCCGATAGCGGCCTCCTTCACGGCGTGACGCGGACGGACGAAGGCCCGGAGCCGCGCGTGCGCCTGCTGTCGCCGTTGCTGCG
>JAYTHH010000186.1:0-1510 GCA_043732745.1 Rhodospirillales bacterium | reverse complement strand
CCCCCGTGCTGCAGGATTTGGTGGAACTTTACGATGCGGCGGCCGAGGAATCCGGGCTGTCATTGCAGGCGCATATCTCCGCCAGCCTGCCGTCGTTCGGCGACCGCGATATGCTTCAGCAGGCGGTGGCGAATCTTTTGGACAATGCGATCAAGTTCTCGCCTCGTGGCGGCGTGATCGCGGTATCGGCGGATGCGGAGGCGGGGGTGGTGCGCATCGAGGTGGCCGACCAGGGGGCGGGCATTCCCGAGACCGATCGTGTGCGCGCCACCGAGCGCTTCTTTCGTGGCGAGCAGGCGCGCAGCACGCCGGGCTCGGGCTTGGGCCTGGCGTTGGTGCAGGCGGTGGCGCAACTGCATGGCGGGGAGCTTCAATTGGGTGACGCCAAGCCCGGTTTGCGGGCGACTCTCGTGCTGCCGATGAAATCAGCCGATCCCGTTCGCGCGGCCCGGATCTGATCGTGTGACGGGACGTTCATCTGGCCCCCAGTTTGCGACAACGGCTCATTGTTCATCATGAATTGGATGAGGTTCTTTTGGCGCGCGCCGATGATCTTGATGGCTGTGGGAATCGCAGTGGCGCAGGCGCAACCCACAGGCCTAGACCCAAATTCGACTTTGACGCAGCAGGGTGGTCATTTATTAGGCGCAGCATCCGCCGATCAGGACAAAATGCCGCGCATCACCAACGACACGCGTGAATATTGCGACGAGCTGCGGCACGCCATCGCCCGCATCCGCGTCCGCCGTGGCGAGTTGCCGCCGGAGCCGGCGCTGCTGGCGCGGGAGGGTGAGCGAATGTGCCAGATGGGGCATTTCCGCCCGGGTATCTACCGGTTGCGCAGCGCGCTGATGATGCTGCGGCCGTAGCTTGGGCATCGCCCGGGTTATTCGGCACGCAGAGCTGATTGCATCTCCATCATGCCTAACGGGTCTTCGGCGGCTTGCAGGCGAAGCGCTGCGAGGTGGGCGAAGCGTTGCGTTAGGGCGCGGCGCCGTGCGGGCGTCATCCGATGTTCGGGGGCGGATCGCAGCAGGTCCGCGGATTCCCAGGCGACGATCAGGCCGCAATCCTCCGGCAGCACCTCCTTTGGAAAATCGGCGTCGACGGCGAAATACAGGGCATCGGCGTAGTCGCGGTAGTGGTGCCATTTGCGGTCGGCCTGGAAGTCGGCCAGGCAGGATTTCACCTCGATGCAGACGAACCCGCCATCAGGCCGCAGCGCCAGGATGTCGGCCCGGCGGTTGTTGTCGAGCCGCACCTCGTGAAGCGACGACCAGCCGAGCGCCAGGCAGAGGCGCGATGTGGCCCGCCGGATGCGGGTGGTGCGCTGGGGCGAGGTGATCAGGGCAGCAGCGCGTCGATAGCGTGCGCTAGGTCGACGTCCTTGCCGGACAGCCCGCCGGCGTCGTGGGTGGTCAGCGTGATGTCCACCTTGTTGTAGACATTCGACCATTCGGGGTGATGGCCTTGAGTCTCGGCCAACAGCGCCACGCGGGCCATGAACCCC
>JAYTHH010000185.1:0-1513 GCA_043732745.1 Rhodospirillales bacterium | reverse complement strand
CGCTCACGATCCTGCCCAACGGGTCGACCACGTTGGAGACAACCGGCCAGCTGGTAATGAAGTACCACGACGCGGAATTGCATGGCGACATCAAGCTGATCGGCAAACTCGAAGCGACGGGCGATGTGGTGGCCGGGACTGTCAGCCTCCAGCACCACACCCACAGCAATTCCGGCGGCTCTGGAAGCGGCGGCCCGCCGAACGTATAGCGGGCCGCCGCGGAGGTTGGGTGGAGCCTACGCGCCGCGAACTTTCATGGCGGTCCATATCGCGGCGGCGGTCGGATCGTCGGCGCGGATGAACGTCCGCACCGGGTCGGCCAGGAAGGCGCGGGCCGTGGCCGGGTCAACGCCGATCAGTTCGTGTGCGTCGATGCCGTTCATAACGCGGAGCGCGTTGTGGAATTGGTGCTGGGTCATGGTGTCGGTCATTCCTCAAGAAAAAAGGGTTTTGGACTGCATCTTGATCGGGGGCGCGACGAACATATCAGGCTGTCGCTCGGCGGCTTCGATGCGACGGCAGGCGATGTCAAAGTAGGATGGGTCAATTTCCACCCCGATAAACCGGCGCCCGGTCGCGACGCTGGCAACGCCTGTGGTGCCGGAACCCATGAACGGGTCTAGCGTTGTGCCGCTTGGCGGCACCATGGCGCTTACCAGCCGGGTCATTAGGCCGAGCGGCTTCTGTGTCGGATGGTCAACTTTGCCGGGCTGGCCGTTCCGGTAGCTGTCGGCCAGGAACACGTTGGAACGCTTTTTGTTGCTGTCTCCGAACCATGCGCCCGAACGGTAGGCATAAACGCCAATCTCATAACTGCTCGGCCACCACGTTCCGTGCCCAGCTGGGGCGGGGCACTCTTTTACCCACGCGGACGGCTTCGGGGACAATCCCGCCTCCAGAAGAATGTCGGCGATATAGGATGCTTGATGCAGGCCACACCACCAAAAGTGCGATTGGCCCAACGTGACCGATAAGCGGCACGCCTCCAGCACCATCGGTATCGTGTCGGCTCCATCCCAAGCAAACTGCATGGTGCGTCTTCCGCCGTCGGACTTGGACTGCGTACCCCATTTGTGCGGGATGCCGTAGGGCGGGTCGGCCAGCACGGCGTCGACTGCCGACAAGGTGGGGATTACTTCGCGGCAGTCGGCCAGATAGAGCGTTGCGTGGTTGAACCGCTCAATGCGCGCCATGGCTACCCGGCCTGCCCGCTGCTCGACGTCCGCCGCTCAAACTCTCGCCGGGCCATCTGTATTTCAGCGAGTGCCACAGCTTCTCTCACGTCTGCCAGCCAGGTCGCATCGTGATTGTAGGCTACGATCTGCCCCTCAACATCGACCTTGTGCGAAAATCCCGTTTCTGCCGGCCCTCGCCAGCCCACAAGCGCCATGTTGTCGTTGATTTGGGTAACGCACTCCATGATGACGTTCATATTTGACCTCCAGATTAGGCGTTATGCTGCGGTTGGTGCAAAGGCGGCTTCGAGGGACCTCGCCTGTTCTGTGTCGGCAAT
>JAYTHH010000184.1:0-5347 GCA_043732745.1 Rhodospirillales bacterium | reverse complement strand
GATGATGGCTGTTAACGCCGACAATCTGGTGCGTCTCAAGCCACAGAATCTGCTCACCGGATTTCCGTTCATGGTGCAGGCATGAGAGGGCGCGATTGATGGCCACGGAGACCATCCTCGTCAGCGTGGTGCTGGAGCGGCGTGTGGCGGTGAGCCAGTGGGCCGATCACCTTTGGGTACCGGTGGCGGTTCTGCCCGGAGATCCCGCTATCGCAAAGGGCACTGCGCTGGGCACCACCGATACCGGTGAACGCTTCTTCGCCGGCAGGTTCGAGTTGGACCTGCACCGCACCGACACGCCCACCTACCGTGACAATCTGGCCAGCGACGACCCGCGCATCTGGATCGCCGCACGTGCTGGGTCCGGCCCTGACATGCCCGAGATTGTCGGCGTGACCGCCGATCCGGCCGAAGGGGAGGCTTATACCGAAGCTGGTGACGACATCGTTGAACACGTGCCCATGGCCCCCGGGATTGCCGGCCTGCTGGCCGAATTCATCCAGGCCCATCATGTCGAACGCGTGTTTATAAAACGTAAACGCCGCGACTGGTCAGCCGAAGAGCCGGATGAGCAAGCATGAGCGGGCAGGCATGAGCGATTTCGATCCTAAAGAGGGGTTCGCCCGCCGCTGGTCGCGCCTCAAACGCGAACCGGTCAACCCCGCGCCCACGCCGGCTGCCATTGTCGAGGTCGAAGCGCCGCCCACCGAAATACCGCCGGATGCCGCAACCATTCCCTTGGAGGACATAACCGCCTGGCTCGGCCGTAGCATCCCGGAAGGATGGCGCGAAATCGCCTTGCGCCGGCTGTGGTCGACGGATCTCTCGATCCGGGACTTCATTGGGCCGGCCGATTACGCGTGGGACTGGAACATCCCAGGCGGCGCCCCCGGCTGGGGCCCGATGCGGGCCGCGGATGACATTGTGCGGCTGCTGACGCGTGCCATCGGCGAGGATCTGCCTAAAACTGAGCCGGTGGCAGACGCACCTGTGATCGCATCGGCCGAAGCTGCAGTCGAACTGCCGGCAGACGTGCAAAGCATCGCGCTGGAAGAACTGCCTTCACAGCAGCCGATCCAGCAGGCTGAGCCGCTTGTCATACGCCCCAGGCGCGGCGGCAAGGCGACCCCCGTTTGATTGTCGGCAAACGTCGTGCCGCTACGTTTGCTAGCCTTGCAGAAATCGGCATAAGCAATACTTATGCGGTGTAATAAAACCGTGTGCTCGATGCGTACGCAAAAGAAAGATCGGCTTTTGGCGGGGACAGGAATACGGGAAGATGGGCTTGAACGGGCGCTGAGCAGCATCGGCGGCGTGTCGCTTCTTGCGCGCGCCATTGGCGTGTCGCAGCCGGCGGTGTCTGGCTGGAAACGCGTGCCGCCTGATCGTGTGCTTGCTGTCGAGGCGGCAACCGGTATTCCACGCACCGAACTACGCCCCGATCTTTATGCTGAGTCCGAACTGACAGCGTCCGTCACGCTGGACGAAGTGTCTGCTGCGCGCGCCGATACGTATGCTTTACTTGCCTCGCTGCTTTGGCACGCCCCGGATGCAGCGCTGCTGCGCAGACTGGCGGCTCCGGTGCCAGGGGAGGGGCCGCTGGTTGATCTTCGCCGTGTTCTGGCCGAAGCCGCATCGGCCACCATCGCCGCCGACGTGGAACGCGAGCATTTCGCGTTATTCGCCGGTCTCGGCGGTGGCGAGCTATTGCCCTATGCGTCCTACTATCTCACTGGCTTCGTCCATGAGCGCCCGCTCGCCGATGTGCGCCGCGACCTGCAGGCGTTGGGCTTCGTACGTACTGAGGGTCTGTCGGAACCGGAAGACCACATCGCCTTTCTATTCGAAGTGATGGCGGCGCTGATCCGTGATCCCGGCGACATCGAAACGCACTGCATCGACGATGCGGCGTTTCTTAAGGCGCATATTCAAGGCTGGTCCAGCCGCCTGTTTCACGACCTAGAGCGGGCCGAATGCGCAAAATTCTACCGACCGGTGGCGGCCCTGGCGGCCCGGCTGATCGACATCGAAACACAGGCCTTAGGCCTCGCAGCATGACGGGAGACACACCCATGTCAGATACCAAGCAGCCCAAGACGGTGAAACGCCGCGGTTTCTTCGCAACGATCGGCCTTGGCGGTGCTGCTGCCGTGGCCACGGCCGCCGTCAGCGTTGTGGTGGCGGAGCCGGCGCAGGCCATGAAGCCGGCCGGCGGCAAGGCGGGCTCGCACTACCGAGACAGCGAGCACATCAAGACGTTCTACAAAGTGAACAGCTACTGAGCGCGCGGGACCTAACGAACATGCTGATCAAACGTCGCGACGCCATCGTCCAGAAGAACCGCCTGCAATCCGCGCTGGGTGAGCTGTCATCCGGCGCGCTCGATCGGCGCGCCTTCTTGCGCCGCGCCGGCTTCACCGCGGGCGCCGTGGGCTTGGCCGGCCTGCCGCTCGGCTCGGTGAAGCGTGCCCAGGCCGCTTCGGTGAACGCCGCCATTTCAGTCAAAACCGTCAAATCGGTCTGCACCCATTGCTCGGTCGGTTGCTCGGTCATTGCCGAAGTAGAGAACGACGTGTGGGTTCGCCAGGAGCCGGCGTTCGAAAGCCCGATCAACCGGGGCAGCCACTGCGCCAAGGGAGCCTCGGTGCGCGAAATCGTGAAGGGGTCGCGTCGCCTGCGCACGCCGATGAAGCTGGTCGATGGCCAGTGGCAGAAGCTGAGCTGGGAGACGGCGATTGACGAGATTTCCGCCAAATTGCTCAAGATCCGCCAGGACCTGGGGCCGGACAGCGTGTTCTGGCTCGGCAGCGCCAAGTTCAGCAATGAGGGCGCGTATCTGTACCGGAAAATGGCAGCTTTCTGGGGCACCAACTCGGCCGACCATCAGGCGCGCATCTGCCATTCGACCACGGTTGCGGGTGTTGCCAACACCTGGGGCTATGGCGCGATGACGAACAGCTACAACGACATCCGCAACGCCAAGACCATGATCATCATGGGCGGCAACCCCGCCGAGGCGCATCCAGTGTCGCTGCAGCATATTCTGACCGGCAAGGAACTGAACCGCGCCAACCTGGTGGTGATCGACCCTCGTTTCACGCGCACGGCAGCGCATGCGACGGATTACATCCGCATCCGGCCGGGCACCGACATTCCGACCATCTACGGCATTCTGTGGCATGTGTTCGAGAACAAGTGGGAAGACACCACTTTCATCGCCCAGCGCGTCTACGGCATGGAGGACGTCCGCAAGGAAGTCGCCAAGTGGACGCCGGAGGAAGTGCAGAAGGTGAATGGCGTTCCCGGCGAACAGCTGAAGCGCGTCGCCTACATGATGACGCATGAGAAGCCGGCCACGCTGATATGGTGCATGGGCGCAACGCAGAAGACCGTGGGCACCGCCAACGTGCGCGCCTACTGCATCCTGTTGCTGGCCACTGGCAACGTTGGCGCACCCGGCACCGGCGCCAACATCTTCCGCGGCCACTGCAATGTGCAGGGCGCCACAGATGCCGGCCTCGATGTTACCTCGCTGCCTTTCTACTACGGCTTGGCCGAAAGCGCCTGGAAGCATTGGGCGCGGGTGTGGGAGGTCGATTATGAGTATCTGCTGTCGCGCTTTGACGACAAGAAGATGATGGAGCTGCCGGGCATTCCGACCACGCGCTGGTTCGATGCCGTGCTGGCCAAGAAAGAGGACATTGACCAGCGCAATCCGCTGCGCGCCATGATGGTGTTCGGCCATGGCGGCAACACCGTCACCCGTATGCCGGAGATGGTGAAGGGGTTGGAGGCGCTGGATCTGCTGGTGGTGGCCGACCCGCATCCCACCACCTTCGCTGTGGTGTCCGAACGCAAGAATAACACCTATCTGCTGCCGATCTCGACGCAGTTCGAGACCAAGGGGAGCCGCACCGCGTCCAACCGGTCGATCCAGTGGTCCGATCGCGTGGTGCCGCCGATCTGGGAGAGCAAGGACGACTACGAGGTGATGTATCGCCTCGCGGTAAAATTCGGTTTTGCCGACATGATGTTCAAGAACATCAAGGTTGAGAACAACGTGCCGGTGGCCGAGGACATTCTGCGCGAGATCAATCGCGGAGCGTGGTCCACTGGCTATACCGGCCAGTCGCCGGAGCGTCTGAAGGCGCATATGGCGAACCAGGACAAGTTCGACATCGTGACCTTGCGCGGCAAGGGCGGCGAGGTCGATGGCGATACCTATGGGCTGCCGTGGCCTTGCTGGGGCACGCCGGAGCAGAAGCATCCGGGCAGCCATATTCTTTACAACACCAATCTTCACGTGAAGGACGGCGGCGGCACGTTCCGCGCCCGCTTTGGCGTGGAGCGCAACGGCGCCACGTTGCTGGCAGAGGGCAGCTATTCGCTCGGCTCGGAGATCAAGGACGGCTATCCCGAAGTCACGCTCGGCGTGCTGAAGAAGCTCGGCTGGGATGGTGATCTGACGGCGGCCGAGCGCGCGGTGATCGACAAGATCGGTGGTGCCACGCCTGACACGGTGTCCTGGGCGATCGACCTGTCCGGCGGCATTCAGCGGGTGTGCATCGCCCACGGCATCGTGCCGTATGGCAACGCCAAGGCCCGCGCCAACGCGTTCAACCTGCCCGATCCGGTGCCGGTGCATCGTGAGCCGATTTACACGTCGCGGCCTGATCTGGTGGCGAAGTATCCGGCGCTGCCGGATTTCCGTTCTTTCCGCATGACCAATATCGGCGGCACCGTGCAGAAGCGTGCCGTGGATCTGGGTGTGGTGAAGAACTTCCCGCTCGTACTGACGTCTGGCCGGCTGGTGGAATACGAGGGCGGCGGCGAGGAAACGCGGTCGAACCCGTGGCTGGCCGAGCTGCAGCAGGACATGTTCGTGGAGATCAACCCTGGCGATGCTGCCGCGCGTGGCATCAAGGACGGCCAGATGGTCTGGGTGACGGGTGCCGAAAGTAACTCCAAGGCGCGCGTAAAGGCGCAGGTGACGGAGCGTGTGGGGCCCGGCGTGGCGTTCATGCCGTTCCATTTCGCCGGTTGGTTCATGGGTGTCGATCAGCGTTCGAAATATCCGAAGGGCGCCGATCCGATCGTGCTGGGCGAAAGCGTCAACGCGCTGACCACCTATGGCTATGACCCGGTGACCGCGATGCAGGAATCCAAGGTTACGTTGTGCCAGATCGCGAGCGCGATCGGTTAAGGAGAGAAGATGATGGCACGTGTAAAATTCCTCTGCGACGCCGACCGCTGCATCGAATGCAACGCCTGTGTGACAGCCTGCAAAAACGCCAACGAGGTGCCGTGGGGCATCAACCGGCGTCGCGTTGTGACGATCAACGACGGC
>JAYTHH010000183.1:0-5351 GCA_043732745.1 Rhodospirillales bacterium | reverse complement strand
GCGTTGGAGGGTTCCGGCAGGTCTTCCAGCAGAAGCTGGACCGACATGAACCGGGCGGCGCGCAGGCGGAGCTCCTCGTCCAGCCCGGCCCCGATCCTGCCCCCTTCCTTGAACAGCGCCTCGGCCGTCGAGAGGGCGGCGTTGTGGTTCATGAACTGGTAGAAGCCGCCCGACATCCGGCCGCGATCATAGCGGAGGCGGTGCTGCAGGTTCGCGCCGTGCAGGTACTGGCCCCGCCCGACCCAGAGCGGTTCGTCCGCGTAGAGGCCCATGGCGAGTGTCGGGTGCATCATGAGGTTGCGGCCCACCATGCCCGAGGAGTTGGCCAGCCCGTTCATGAGAAGGAGCTTCGGCGTCTCGAAACCATGGGCGGCGACCACGTAGACGCGGGCGGTGAGCGTCGTGCGGGCGCCAGCGGGATCGAGGTAGGACACGGCGGTGATCCGGCCGCGCCCGTCCCGCTCCAGCCGGTCCACCACCGCTCCGGTGACCAGCCGAGCCCCCGCAAGCTGCGCGGCCTCCAGGTCGTGGACCCCGGAATGCTTCGCACCAATCGGGCAGTTTGGATTGCAGATATTGTTGCCGATGCAGGCGGGCCGTCCGGCATAGGGCCGCGACAGCCGCACGTTCGGCGCGTGATCCCAGCGGTAGCCCCGCTCGGCGGCGCGCATCTGGAACCGCTGCAGCGCGTATGGCTTCGCCTCGGGCGGCAGCGGGTACGGGCGCGACCTGGGCGGATATTGCGCGCCACGATCCTGCCCGGAATAGTCGGTCTCGTCCGCCCCGTTGACGCCGACCTGGTACTCGGCCTCGGTGTAGAAAGGCTCCAGCTCGTCATAGCCAAAGACCCAGTCGCGCCCTATCCCAAAGGTGCTGCGCAGCTTCATTTCTTCGGGCAGGAGCCGCCAAGCCACCCCGGTCCAGTGGCGTGATGTGCCGCCGGCGATGCGCAACGTGCCGGGAATCCAGCCGACATCGGCGTCGAAATCAATGTAGCCGGGTGAGTAGGAATTGGGCGCATAGGGGAGGTCGCCGAACGGCGCGTTCAGGTTGCCCTTGCGCGGGCTGCTGCGGAAGTTCTCGGTGATCTTCCAGTCTGGCGTGACTGGCCCCGCCTCGAGGATGAGGACGTCCTTACCGGCCCTCGCGATCTGGAGCGCGGTGAGGGAGCCGAGAGACCCTGAACCGACCACGATGACGTCGGCGTCACGATCCGCCATTTTCCTGCCTCCCTATTTCGCTAGGCGTTGCGGACTGGCCTGTCGACTGGACTGAAGGATTCTCACTGATCGCCTGGCTTCGCTTTTCGAGCCGCTTCGATGCTTGCGTGGCTGGCGATCGCGTAGCTCTTCCACGCCGGATCTGGAGGCACAATCGCGGGCGGCCCGGCCGGCCGGAACGTCCAGCTCCTGATCCCCTCCGGCATCGGTGGCGGCGTGACGCCGGCGGGAGTGGAGTCCCACCAAGCCGCCCCCCGGTTCGGGAAGGTGATGCGCGGAACTTCGCCGACGATCTTCTCCCAGCTCTGCGCCTGCAGGAACGTGGCGAACGTGGCGTCGTCCTTCAGGACGAAGCTCGAGGGCGTCCCGACATAGCCAACGTACCAGGGCTTCGCGATCTCGAGCGCGAACGCGACCTGCGCGCCGGTCAGGCCGGCAAGCGTCGCCGCGCGATCGCCTCCCGCGGCCCGCATCGCCGTGACGAGATCGGTCAGACTGGCTTCGAACCCGGCGATCCGCGTGGCGAGCAGATGCTGGATGCGGGTGGAGATATCAGGTGAGAGCGACCCTGTCCCGGCGATGATCCGGCTTGCCCAGAGGAAGTCATCTTCACTTGCGCCGGCATGGCTCACCGAGCTTCGCAGCACTTCCGCAGGGGGCAGCAGCACTGCGAGTCCGATCAGGATGCGCCGACGTGTCGGCTGAGGGTCATGGAGCATGAGGGTTTCCTCAGGAGCCCGGGATGCCGGTGCCGATCATGCCATGAACGTCCGAAGGTCCCGTCCGTTCCGATTGCCGACGCCGGCGGGCCCCCTTCCGTCGCTGTCTGACTTCCACCTCAATGGCCCGTCGCCGTGCTCTGCGCCGGTACGGGAGGCAGGTCAGCGGCATTGGCTGCAACGGGCTGTGCCTCGAGGTCGGCGATCAGCCGCTTCATCTCCGAGATTTCCCGCACCTGGGCCTCGATGATGCCATCGGCCAGCACGCGGACCCTGGGATCGCGGATATGCGCGCGTTCGCTGGTCATGATCGCAATCGAGTGGTGCGGGATCATGGCACGCATGTAGCTGACATCACCGACGGTGGTCTGGCTTCGGACGAGGAAGAGCGAGCCTGCGAAAATCAGGATCGACGCGCCGATGATCGCAAGCTTGGGCGTCATTCCGCGGTACATCGTCCACATGAAGGCGAGCATGATGATCGCCATCACCGCCCCGATATAGATCGCCATCCAGGTGCGCGTCTGACTGTAGTAAACGTGGTCGAGCGCATAGGTGTTCAGATACATCAGACCAAACATCACGATTGTCGATGTCGCGATCATCGCCAGGAAACGGGTGTAGGTCACGGCATTGTTCCCATTGTGGCGATCCCGCCGCCGACCAAATACGTCCGAGGGGCTGGCACGCTTACATCCCACGGGGACGGTGTCCCGGCTGTTGTGGCCATCCTCGGGTTACTATCGCCAGGACAAGGGGGCGGATGCCGACAGCGGCGGTCACCCCATCTCCATTTCAAACGCTACAGAATCCGACCGCCTGTGCGGCAGGCTCGGAAACTACTCAGGCAGTCATACCCTGCGGGGGCGGCAGCCAGCGCGAGCCGGGCAAGGGCCGGCAGCGACCGCGCCCCGGTCTTGTGCATGATGGAGGCCCTGTGGTTCTCGACCGTGCGCTGGCTCATGCCAAGGTCGGCGGCAATGTTCTTGCTAGGGTGCCCAGCCAACGCCACGGCCATTACATCGAGCTGGCGGGGCGTGAGGCCACTGATGCTGGCCGCGGCCTCAGCGTGCCGCGCCGACTGGGCGCCCGCGTCACGTCCGTGTTCGAGCGCATGGGCGACGCTGGCCAGCAATTCCGGCGCACGAACTGGTTTCTCGATGAAGTCGAGTGCGCCGGCCTTCATGGCTCGCACCGCCATAGCCACGTCGCCGTGGCCGGTGATGACGATGGCGGGAAGAGTGCGCCCGGTCGCCGCCAACTGCTCGAGCAACTCCAGTCCGTCGATGCCGGGCATCGTGGCATCGACTAGCAGGCAGGCGTTCCGGCCAGAATGTCCCGCACCAAAGGCGGCCAGGAACGCGGCACTGCCCGGGTAGTCCTCGACAACGCGGCCGTCGTCTTCGAGCAGGGTGCGAAGTGCCATACGTAGGTCCCTGTCGTCGTCCACTAGAAAGATGACCGGCATGCTGGCTTGCGCATCTGGCCCGAAAGCGGAGTGCGTCACCGCCTGCGCTCCGGGTGGACCGTTGTATAGCATGTCCTCGATCGTTTTGAGCAGCTCCGCCGGTTTGACTGGCTTGGTCAGCTGGGTAAACCCATGCCAGGTCACGTCCTGCAGCGTTCCTGTCGAGATGTCGCCTGTCAGGATAATGACCGGGATTTCGGGCAAGCTCTCGCGTAGCCTGGCCGCGACCTCCAGGCCGTTCATTCCGCCCGGCAGGTTGTCGTCGGCCACCACTAGATCGGGCTGGAACGATCCGTTCGCCACCTTATCCACTGCCCCCTGACCGGCGGGCGCCAGATCCACGTAATGACCTTCGTCCTGCAGTAGCTGACGCAACAAATCGCGCACATCCGGATCATCGTCAACCACGAGGATACGCCGCATGTGACGGTCTTCGGACGGAACGACCGTTCCGGCGACCTCGACCGGCGGCGAAAGATGGCGTGGAGCAGGCAACATCGCATCGAGGACGCGCGGGACCTCGATGATGAACACAGATCCCTTGCCCGGCCGCGACCGAACCGTGACCCAGTGAGCCAAAAGGGTGCCAAGGCGTTGCACGATCGACAGGCCCAGGCCCAACCCGCGTTCCCGCTCGCGCGCTTCATTCCCGATCTGATGGTACTCGTCAAACACCGCCTGTAGTTCTCGTTCCGGAATACCAATACCTGTATCCCAGACCTCGATCCGAAGGGTGCCACCGCGCCTGCGACAACCCAGCAGCACCCGACCCCGATCCGTGTATTTCAGCGCGTTTGACACCAGGTTTCTGAGCATCTGCTCCAGCAGCTTTGGATCGGTGCGGAGATGACGACGCCGCACGGCACTGCGCTCAGGCCCAAGCCCTTCGCCCGCGCATGGAAGCTGAACTCCTCGCACAAATGGCTTAGTAGGCTACCGATCCGACAATCCTTGAGTTCACCTGTGACGACACCTGCTTCAATCTGGTTGAGGTCAAGCAACGTATCGAGCATCCCCGACATGGCGCCCAGCGTCTCGTCCTGCCGTCTGACCAGTCCGACGGCTTTGTCCCCGACGACGGCCTTGGCCAGCAAACCCTGAAGCAAGGCCAAGGTCTGCAACGGCTGGCGCAAATCATCGCTGGCCGCCGCAAGAAAGCGGGACTTGGCGATGTTAGCGGCCTCCGCTCCAGCCTTCGCTTCTTCGAGGACCGCGGCGGCGTGCTTGCGACGGGTGATGTCGTTGAAGGTGATGACTACCCCTTCCACCCCTTGCGTCTCGGTGCGAAAGGGCAGGATGCGGCGGCGAAACCAGGTTCCCTCCGCGGTCTCGATCTCGCGCTCGACCGGGTCCAGGCTGGACAGCACTGCCTGTGCATCGGATGGGAGATCGGTATCCATCGCGAGCGAGTGCAGGTCTAGCAATGGTCGGCCGACATCGCCCGGGATCACCTTGAACAGCGCCTTGGTGGCCGGCGTGAAGAGCGAATGTTGAGATCGCGGTCCAGGAACAGCGTGGCGACATCCGTGCTTTAGAGGACGTTTTGTAGATCGTTCGCGGTTGTGCGCTGCCGTTCGAGCGTTTCCTGTAACTGGCTGTTCAGCGCCGTCAGCTCCTCATTGGTGGACTGATATTCCTCATTGAGGGAAAGGGCTTCTTCGTTGATCGCGCGCTGCTCCTCGCCGGACGCTTCCAGGCTGCGTGCGCCCTCGGTAATCCCCCGTTTTTAACGGGGTGCGTTCGTAGAATTCACATGGCCAATTTAAGTTTCTGGGCGGGTTTTATGCCGCCGATGCCCAAGTTCGGGCAAACATTGTTGTATGTCCAGAGCCATTGCGTGGCGAAGTCCTGTGCCTCCTCGATGGTTTCAATGATGTGCTGGTCCAGCCATTCGTGCCTGACCGTGCGGTTGTAGCGTTCGATGTAGGCGTTCTGTTGTGGCTG
>JAYTHH010000182.1:0-5355 GCA_043732745.1 Rhodospirillales bacterium | reverse complement strand
GTTGTCTGGCGGCCTCGGCGGGGCGCCGCGCCGGCCTTTCTTGGCCTCATAGATGGACTTCTTCGTCTCGTAGGCCGGCCGCGCCGCCTCAGCCTCGGCCTTCGCCTCGGCTTGCAGGCGCGCGCTGGCGGCATCCAGCTTGGCCGCCAGCGTCTCGCGCCGCGCAATTTCGGCTGGCAGCGCCTGTGGGCGGATGAACCGCACCATCAAAGAGGCGACGATCAAGGCATTCCGTTACCCTGACCTCGAAAGTCTCAAGGCACACGTTCTTGCTTTCGTGTCAGCCTATAATTTTGCCAAGCACCTCAAAGCGCTGAAGTGGAGAACACCATTCGAAGCTGTCTGCAACGCCTGGACCACAACGCCCGATATCTTCAAAATAAACCCACGTCACCTCATGCCGGGACCAAACACCTAGGGCGCCCAGAAGATACCAGACCAACAATCCGCTGCATGCCGATGCCAGCCCAAGCCAGAAGGCCTGAGCAGGTGATGGCTGGCGCAACAGGATGGGGCCAACCGACGGGTTCAGGACGTTGATTTCTCGATTGGGGAGCAGGAAATCGTGATACGCCATGATGCCGAGAGCCGTGGCTTTTGCAATTCGGCATTTCGATGAGCGTTCAAATTCGCCCCAGGCCGAAGGACACCGCGTCGTAACGCTCCACAAGAGGGACATCCGGTTCGAGGTCTCGGGACCTCCGCTATACTGGATCACGTCCGGCCGGTGTCACGCGCAGGGCGGGCAGATGGCCAAAAGTGTCCACGGTCATGTGCACTTTGGGGCCGTGCTTGCGCTTGGTGCCGTCATCGCCGGCGCGGGTGCCGCTCTTGGGTGTCGAGCGCAGGGTGCGACTGTCTATGATTGCTGCCGTGGGCTCCTCCGGTCGGCCGGCGGCCAGGCGCAGCAGCGCCCGCAAGTCTTGCGACGGCGTCTCAAAACATCCCGCTGAGGGCGTGACGGTGAACGGGCAGCTGGTGCACAGCCACCGCCCAGCTCGCCGCGGATAGCGCCGTACGACCTCTCAGGCCGTTTCCGCCGGGTGCCTACCGGGTTGCGATTGGCGAAGTCTGGCTTTTATCCGGCCATGATCCCCGCAGCTTTGATAGCCGCTATTTCGGCCCGGTGCCGGCGGTGAACGTGCAGGGCGTGCGCGGCCGGTTTGAATGGTGCTGTGGTCCCCGCCGCACTCCGGGCCTGCGTCCTCAACGTTGCTCCGCTTCACCTTGGAGGCAATTGTCAGGGTGGAAAGCGGGGGGCAATCCGTTCGTCCTCAGTGTGAACCGCCTCCAAGGCCCGCAGCCTCGACCAGCGACGTGGCTGAAGCCGTCAGCTTGGCACAGGGCCACATCGCCCGGGGCTAGAGCGTCGATCTCGGGCTCATGCAGGCGAACAATCGCAACCTTGCCACACTCGGCTACACGATCGAGCAAGTGCTGGACCCATGCTCGAACATCCGAGGCGGGGCCGCGATCTTGACGGCGCACTATGCCATGGCGGTGCGCGTCAGAGGGGAAGGGCAGGGCGCGCTTAAGGGCAGCGCTCAATGCCCATAACAAAGGCAATTTCTATCGGGGATTCGAGAACGGCTACGTGGCGAAATACGACGATGGGATGGTGCGCCGGCCCTGACTGGCGGAGTGCAGCATGCGACAGCGACGGCCGCCACTGTAAAGCGTGCAGCCCTGCCACCGCCATCCACTCCCCGGTGCGCCAGTCCGCCTCATCGGCGGAGATCGCGCCTTTTACCGTCTGGCCGAAGGCGCAATCACGATACCCCAGCACAGCCAGTTCGCAACTGGTGACTGCTACTATGTATCGGCGCTGCATGAGCTGTAGAGACATTTCGCCCCGGTGGTTCAGTATGGCGCACCAGTGAAACCCCGACTGAAAGGTGCCTGCATGAACGAGATCTCACCCGTCAGCCCCATGGAGGCGGTCAGCGGCGCAGCGCTGATGGCCTCCTGCGCCGTGTTCGCCGAGCGTGTGAAGCTGTCCGGCTCAGCCAACGAGTTGGCCAGTTTGCAGACAATCAAGGCCGCGCTGGACCTTGACGGATATCGAACCACATTGCTTTCCCATCCCGCCTATATCAGCCTGCCCGGCACGGCACTGGTCGATATCGACGGCCAAACGGTTCTCGCCATCACCCATTCCTTCTCGCTGCCCTCGCCCGCATCCGGGCTCACCGCCGAAATCGTGTATCTCGGCGAGGGCCGGCCCGCCGACTTCGCTGGCCGCGACCTACATGGCCGCATCGTGCTGGTCGAGGGCATTGCCAACCCCGCCGTCGCAGCCCTTGCCCGCGCGGCGGGGGCCGCGGGTCAGCTTCATATCAGCCCGCACGAGCACCTGCACGAGATGTGCATCTCCCCGGTCTGGGGCAGCCCCGGCGTCGGCGAACGCGCGGCGATGCCGGCTACTATCACATGCACCATCTCGCAGGCCGACGGCGCCGCCCTGCGGGACCGTATCGCGCAAGGCGAGACGCCGGTGGTGACGCTGCATGCCGAGGTCGATACTGGCTGGCGCGAAACGCCGATCCTGGTGGCCGAGATGGAAGCGCTCTCCGACAACCTCGTGCTGTCGGATGCGGCGGATGACAGCTTCGTGCTGTTCTCCGGCCATCACGACACCTGGTATTTTGGCGTGATGGACAACGGCAGCGCCAACGCCACCATGATGGAATACGCCTGGGTCCTGGCAAGCCGGCGTGCCGCCTGGAAGCGCGGGCTGCGGCTGTGCTTCTGGTCCGGCCACTCGCACGGCCGCTACTCCGGCTCGGCCTGGTACGTGGACAACCACTGGGACGAGCTGGAGAGGCGCTGTGCCGTGCATGTCAACATCGACAGCACCGGCGCCGTCGGCGCCACCGTGCTCACCGAATCCGCCGCCGCCGCCGAGCTGACGCCGCTGGCCGCCACGGTGATCCACCAGGAGACTGGGGCTGTGCACGGGGGACGGCGACCCGACCGGAACAGCGACATGTCCTTCTGGGGCATCGGCATTCCGTCGCTGTTCGGTAGCCTCAGCACGCAGCCGCCGTCACCCGCCAAGCTGAGCAACGCGCTGGGCTGGTGGTGGCACACCCCGCACGACCTACTGGACAAGATCGACGAGGCCAATCTCGTGCGTGACACCCGCATCTTCACCGATGCGCTCTGGCAGCTGCTAACAAATCCGGTGCTGCCGCTGGACTACACGGCCCATGCCGATGCCTTGCTGGCAGAGCTTGCCACGATCGAGACATCGCTGAACGGCGCGCTCTCGCTCCAACCCCTGATCCAGGCCGCCACCGCACTTCGTGCCGCTGTATCGACCCTGCGGGCCTCGGACCGCGACCCAGCCAGTAAAAACCAATTGCTGATGAAGCTGTCGCGTGCCCTGGTGCCTGCGGGTTACACCCTGGGCGACCGCTTCCGCCACGACCCCGCGCTGCCGCAATCGCCCTGGCCCGTGCTGGACCCGATCCGCGCGCTGGCGTCCGCCGATCCCACATTGCGCCCATTCGCACTGGTGGATGCCACCCGCGCCCGCAACCGCATGCTGCACGCGCTGGCCGAGGCCAACGCGGTATTGGCTTAAGTGTGATCGCTAAAGCCGGTCGATCGGGGTTTTCGTGAGGCTGTCAGGCAACGCGAACGGCGTGGGATCGGCAAATCTGCGGACCACATTGGCGGTCAGGCGACTCAGGACATTGTCGCCGCCTTCGGCAAGAAGACTGCCCACATACGTCATCGAGCCGACCGAGAACACGGCCCCGCCGGCGGCGGTTTCAAAGAAGGTCATGTCGGCGCATGACCAGTCCTCTTGCGGCAGGGGGTGGCGGTGGATCAGCATGTCCTCGTTGACCGGGCCATATTCGGGATGGATGACAATGCCCTTGGCGACCACTAACGCGTGCGGCGGTGTTCCGCATTTGGGATTGATGCTATCGCGCTCGAAACCCGCCGCGCCGCCGCCCATGAAGCCGGAGGTGCCGAACGCTTCACCGTGCTGCACCGTGAGCCCTTGCGTCATGAATGCCACCCTGGGGTCGGTAGTCCCCGCGATGAAACGGTAGGGAAAGCCGAGATGCCGACCCTGGGTGGAAAAATTGACGCCGGTCAGCCGATGACCGGAGCGGCCGATCCGTCGCCATAGGCCGCCATAGCCGCCGCCAAGCGCGTGGTAGCTTTCGCCAGGCATCGTTTCCCACACGCGAATTCCGCCCTCGGCGCGGCGCACCTCCAGCACATCCGGCTGCGTCTCGCTGGGTTCGGCCCGCCAATAGAAGCCGTTGCCACCGAGATAGATCAGCTGGCCGCCCTGCGCCTGGTGGTCGTCGAAGGACTGCATCATTCGCTCTGAATGGTATTCCGGGTGCTGACCTGTGATCACCACGCGATAGGGCAACAGGGCATCCACACCTTCCGCATGCAGGTCGTGGTCGGTGATCACGTCGTGGTCCACGCCAATGTGGCGGAGCCAGTGATCGACATAGTTGTCGGCAACCCAGCGGGCGGAGCCCAAACCGCCTTCGACGGGGTCCATCAGCGAGAACTGGCGTGGCCTTGTATCCAGCATCGGGCGATGCTGCGTGACCAGTGAGACGCCGGAGCCATCGCTGTGGTGGTTGTAGGTGGAAAGGCCGAATTGCGGGTTGAGGTCTGGGGTTTCGCGAAGTGCGCCCCATGCCTGCGGGCAGGGGGCGATCTCGTTGCCGCGGCCTGGACGGACATAGCTGCCATAGACCTGATAGGTGAAGGTCGGCACCAGAAGCACCACATCCGACGAGGGCTTTGCAGGCCGGACAACAACGGGGATGTAGTCCTCGCCTTGTTCGTTGCTCAGATGCGCCGCGTAGAAGCCAGACGGCCAATCGGCCGGAACATCGAGAGCAAAGGCCTCCTGCCAGCCGAGCGGCCCTTGGTCGTCATCATGGAAATGGATCGCGCCGTATTGGTCGGGCGCCGATTTCCAGTCGTGGACGCGACCGTTCCAGTTCAAGCCGGTCATGGCGCGGGTTGGGAGATTGATGAGTTTCGCGTGGGCTGCGAGCGCGCTGGTGTTCGTGGCGACCTGCGTCTGCATGCCGATTGAGAAGTCCCAGTCGGCCAAGATGTCGCCTGCGAGGTGCATGATGGCAGGGCGTTCGATCTTGCCGTTGAAATGCGCGCGGGCTGGGGCGGGGCCGTCCGGGGGGAGCGCTCCGATGAAGATTTCGGCTTTGCCGGTCAGGGCTGCTTCGGCTCTGGCGGGTGGCTTCGCCGGCGTCGCCGAGCGGCGTACGCGGCGTTTGGGTCACGCGCAGGGTGCCATTCTCCTCGAGCTCCGCCGACACGTCGTACCAGCGGCGCTCGAGCAGCGGTCGC
>JAYTHH010000181.1:0-5363 GCA_043732745.1 Rhodospirillales bacterium | reverse complement strand
GCCCCGATCTCAACCCCATCGAACAGGCATTCTCCAAACTCAAAACGCTGCTGCGAAAAGTCGACGCAAGATCCGTCGAGCAAACCTGGAAAAGCATTGGGTCGCTCCTCGATGTTTTCTCAAAACAGGAGTGCGCCAACTATCTCGTTAACTCAGGTTATGCGCCAGCCTAAAGCTATCAGGCTCTGGGGATCGAAACGCCTCTTCCGTAGGTTCCGCGCCCAGGATCAGATCGCGATCCTAACCCCAAGCTCCACCACCCGGTCGCTGGGAATGCGGAAGAACTCGGTGGCCGGTGTGGCGTTGCGCGCCATCACAAGGAACAGCCACATTCGCCAGAGCGGCATGCGCGGCGCCATAGCGGCCACAAGCGTCTCGCGGCCCAGGAAATAGCTGGCCTGCATCGGTTCGACCGGGATGCCCTGGTCGCGCAGCAACGCGATGTCGCGGGGGAGATTGGGGCTTTCCATATAGCCATAGCGGAGCTGCACGCGATGAATGCCGGGCGCCAGCTCGGAGACCACCGCGCGTTCGTTGGCGCCGATCTCCGGCACGTCGAGGTTGGACACCGTCACGAACAGCACCTTCTCGTGCAGAACCTTGTTGTGCTTGAGGTTGTGCAACAGTGCGGCGGGCACGTAGTCCGGGCTGCCCGTCATGAAGATGGCCATGCCGGGCACGCGGATGGTGCGGGAGTGCGGCAGCCGGGCGAGGAAGTTGGACAGCGGCAGGCTGTCGTGTTTCCAGCGGTCCAGCAGCAGCTGCCGGCCGCGTTTCCAGCTTGTCATCAGCGCCAGCAGGAAGGCGCCGAGCACCAGCGGCACCCAGCCGCCTTCGGGGATCTTGAGCGCGTTGGCGGCGAAGAACACGCCGTCGATCGCAAAGAATCCGCCCCAGATGAGCAGCGCCTTCGGGCGGGACCAGTGGAACTGCCGGCGGAACACCACCATTGCCAACACGCAGGTACACAGGAAGGTGGCGGTGACAGCGATGCCGTAGGCCGACGCCAGCGCGTCCGAGGTGCGGAATGCAAACACCAGCACCAGAACGCCGATCATCAGCGCGGTGTTCACCTGGGGGACGTAGATCTGGCCCTCCTCGGTGGCGCTGGTGTGTCTGACGCTCATGCGCGGCAGGAAGCCCAGCTGCATGCATTGCCGCGTGACAGAATAGGCGCCGGAGATCAGCGCCTGGCTGGCGATGACGGTGGCCATCGTGGCGAGGATCACCAGCGGGATCAGCGCCCATTCCGGCGCCATCAGATAGAACGGGTTATTGGCGGAACCAGGCTCGGCCAGCACCAGCGCGCCCTGGCCGAAATAGTTGAGCACCAGGCAAGGCAACACGAAGAACGACCACGCCACGCGGATGGAGCGGGCACCAAAATGGCCCATATCCGCGTACAACGCCTCCGCACCCGTCACCGCCAGCACGACGGAGCCGAGCGCCACGAATGCCAGCCAGCCATGCCGCAGGCAGAGCGACACGCCATAGGTGGGCGAAACAGCGGCCAGCACCTGCGGGTGCTTGACGATCTGGACCAGGCCCATGCCGGCGATGGTGATGAACCACACCATCATCACGGGGCCGAACATCCGCCCCACGCTGCCGGTCCCGCGGGATTGCACGGCGAACAGCGCCACGATGACGATGGCGGAGATCGGCAGCACGACTTCCTTCAGGCTGGGGGCTGCGATTTCCAGGCCCTCAACCGCGGACAAAACCGAAATGGCGGGGGTGATGACGCCGTCGCCGAAGAACAGGCAGGCGCCGCCGACCCCGACAAGCGTGAGGGCATGCCGGACCCGTTTGCCGCCGCAGTTACGTTGCGCCAGCACCATCAGCGCCAGGATGCCGCCTTCGCCGCGATTGTCGGCACGCATCACCAACAGGACGTATTTGACGGTGACGATGAGCACGAGCGCCCAGAAGATCAGCGACAGGATGCCCAGCACATCGGCCTGGACGATATGATCGCTGCCGAAATGCTCCAGGCTGGCCTTGAAGGCGTAAAGCGGGCTGGTGCCGATATCGCCATAGACGATGCCGAGCACGCCCAGCAACGCGCCGGCTGTGAGCGCCTGCGGCGCATGCGTCACCCCTACCGGAGCATGGGTAGAGCCGCCTTGTGGCATGGGCTCGTTCGCTGATGCGCTCATATGGACCCCGTTCGTCCGCCGGCGCGGGCCATACGCCGGGCGCCGGGCGAGCGCAAGTTAAGCCCTGGCGCCGAAGATCGCCGAGCCGACGCGAACATGCGTGGCGCCATGGGCGATTGCGGTTTCGAAGTCGCCGGACATGCCCATCGACACGACAGCAAGCCGGTGGCGGGCGGCGCGCTCGGCCAGCCAGTTAAAATGCGGCGAAGGATCGCCCTCGGCGGGTGGGATACACATCAGGCCCGCGAGCGCCTGCCCGAAGCGGGCCTGGCATTGTTGAATGAAATCATCGGCCTGTTCAGTGGGAATGCCGGATTTCTGCGGTTCGTCGCCCACATTGATCTGCACCAGAAGCTGTGGCGTGCGGCCTTCCTGCGTGATGGCGCGGGCGATGGCATCGGCCAGCGACGGCCGATCCAGGGTTTCGATCACATCTGCCAGACGAACGGCGTCCCGCGCTTTGTTGGTTTGCAGCCCGCCGATCAGGTGCAGGCGCAGTCCGAGCCAGCCGGCGCGCAGGTCCGGGAACTTGGCTGCGGCCTCCTGCACGCGGTTTTCGCCGAACACCAGTTGGCCGCAATGCAGCGCTTCGAGCACGGCCTCCGCGGGGTGGGTCTTGGATACGGCCACCAGGGTCACGCTGCTGGCGTCGCGGCCGGCGCGCAGGGTTGCCGTTTGGATCCGGTCCCGGATGCGGGCCAAGCTGTCTCGGATGGTGGACGCTTGCGACAAGGGTGGGTGCGAGGTGAGTGGGTCGGTCATAAAAATAGGCTTGTCGCTGGTGCGCGATCGGTCAAGAGACCAGGGGCGATGATTTTGAGGCGTACTGGCCGGTGGTTGTTGCTGCAGCGCCACAGTGTTTCGTAAATACCATGAAATAGCCCTTCCGCCGATTGCGGGAACATGAACGGCGGTTCAATACTCTGCATAGGTCTGGCTGCTCCCGCCTGTCGTGATGTTCGTTCTGTCCGGTTTTACCTGATTTCATCGGGGCAAACCTGCAGGCGCATCAGGGAAACGGGGCGGGGCTTGGTAATCCGCTGGAGCGTTCCAGCGACTTGAGGAGATTATAATGCGTAAGATCATGCTGGCCGCGACGGCCATCGCTGGTTTTTCGGCCCTGGCGGCGACTGCCCAGGCTGCTGAGCCCGTCCTGACCACCGATTCGTTCAACTCGGGCCTCGCCACGGGCGCAACGCTCGCGCCGGGCACGATCACGGTGCGCCTTCGCGCGCTTTTGGTCACCGAGCTCAGCTACGCGACGGACACACTGACGCGTACCACGACAGCGAAAAACAGCGGCATCCTGCTCGGCTCCTACCTGCGTCTGTATCCGAAGTTCGACGCGGTTGCCGCGAACGGCCTCGAATATGGTGCCACGATGGAAGCCCGTGCGAACTCCGGCGGCGTCGGCAACACCGGCAGCGGCAGCACTCTGTTCTGGCGTCGTTACAACGGCTATGTCGGCACACCCGCCATCGGCCGTTTCTTCTTCGGTGCTGAGAACAACGGTCTGGCCCGTCTGGCCGCCGGCACTACGATGGAAGACTTTGACTACAACGGTGGCTTCAATGGTGACGTCCCGACTGCTGGCAACGCCGGCACGTCTCTAAACTTTATCTCGCTGCGCGGTGGCACATTCTACACCACCAACAAGCTGGTCTATGTCTCCCCGGCGTTCGCCGGCTTCACCGGCGCCGTGTCGTGGGAGCCTTCGCAGAACCCTGCTGACCAGCAGGCCGCGAACACCTTCGCTACGAACACTGTCGGCGTGCAGACCTCGTCCTTCGCTGGTCCGCAGAACCTGCGCCGCAACACGATCGACGTGTCGGCACAGTACAAGGGCTCGTTCGGCCCCGTCGCGATCACGTCTTTCGTCGGCTACCTGCAGTCGGGCCATGTGACGGATAGCACTGCTGTTGCCATCACCCGTCAGTACAAGGACCTGAAGGTTCTCGCTGCCGGTGCACGCGTGACCTACGGCCCGTTCGCCGTCGGCGGCACGTTCAACACGGGTGACATCGATGCCAACGGCGGCGGCCAGCTCATCCGCCAGGGCAACAAGCGCGCCTTCAACCTTATCACCGGTGCACAGTACATCATCGGACCGGTGATCATGGGCGCCCAGTACATCAACAACGACTCGGCCGGCAACAGCAACACCATCGCGACCAGCACGGCCGCGAACAACGCCTTCATTCGCAGCAACCTGCACGAGACGGGCGTTGTTGTTGGCGGCGCCTACGATTGGGCTCCTGGTGCGACACTGTTCTCGTCGTTCCTGTATGGCCAGCGCCACCAGGGCGGCTGGGACTTCCGCACCGGTTCAGCAGCGACTGGCAACCTAAAGGTTGGCAACTCGACGCAAGTCCGCGCGATCCAGATCGGCAATACCTTCAAGTGGTAATGCCAAGCCTGGCTTGACGTGCCTGGACTGACTTTGGCGGCAAAAAGGCGGGGATCTTTCCCCGCCTTTTTTGTTTGCGGTCGTTTCGGCCTCAGCGTATGCGCGGCCTGCTCGCCGGGACTAACGTGATCAGGTCGAGATTATTTCAGGTCGTCATGGAATGTTCGGCTGGACGTGATCGCAAGCGTGACGGCGGCCTGCCGGATCTCCGCCAATTGCTTCTCTTTTCAGCGAGTTAGGAAATCTCAATGCGTAGGATTATGTTGGCCGCCACCGCCCTCATCGGTGCCCAAATATTCGTTGCGCATGCGGCAGAGCCAGTGCTGACCACCGACTCGTTCAACTCAGGCCTCGCCACCGGTGCAACGCTTCCGCCCGGGACCGTCACCGTCCGTTTTCGCGCCTTGCTGACCAACGAAATGAGCTACGCCACCGACAGCTTCAGCCGCACCACGACAGCCAAGAACAGCGGTGTGCTGCTCGGCTCCTACATTCGGCTCTACCCGAAATTCGACGCGATGGCCGCCAACGGGCTCGAATACGGCGCCACGCTTGAAGCCCGCATGAACAATGGCGGCCCGGCCAATACCGGCAGCGGCAACACGATATTCTGGCGCCGCTACAACGGCTATGTCGGTACCCGATCGGCCGGCCGCCTGTTCTTCGGCGCTGAGAACAATGCCCTGGCCCGGCTGGCCAGCAGCACCTCAATGGAAGATTTCGACTATCACGGCGGCTTTAACGGCGACGTGCCGACCGCTGGAAATGCCGGCACCGCGCTGAACTTCGTGTCGCTG
>JAYTHH010000180.1:0-1527 GCA_043732745.1 Rhodospirillales bacterium | reverse complement strand
GACCAGCACGGCATCCGGCAGAAGGGCGGTCTTTGCGCTTACGACTGCCGGCAGGGTCGCGTATTCGACCATCACCAGCTCGGCGGCATCCTCTGCCGCCACGCGGCTGTGTGCGACCACGCAGGCCACCAGGTCGCCGTCGAACCGCACCTTGCTGGTCGGCATTGTCTCGACCGTGACGGGAAGCAGCCCCTCCATCGGTGGCGCCACGCGCAACGGGATTGTCCATCGAGCCAGATCGGCGCCCGTGACGACCATTTCGACACCGGGTGCCCGCCTGGCCTCGTCCGCGTCGATGCTGAGGATGCGGGCGTGGGCGTGGGGAGAGCGGACGAACTTGGCGAACAACGCGCCGGGGAACACGATGTCGTCGAGATAGCGGGCCTGGCCGGACAGGAAACGCGGATCCTCGCGCCGCCGCAGCGGCAGGCCGATGGGGTTCATGCCGCTGCGCCAGCGAGCAGCGACTGGCCGCTCGCCTTGTCGAACACATGCAACCGGCCCGGATTGAGACCGAAAGAGACGGTCTCGCCTTCACGCACCCGGGAATCCTTCGGCACCCGAACAAATACCATGCTGCCCTCGACGACCACGCCGAGGAACTGGTCCGACCCGGCCGGCATCGCCGTGTCCACCGCCCCGCGCAACAGGGGTCCGTCAGAGCCGCCCTCCACCACGTCCTCTGCGCGCAGGCCAAGTACCACGTCGCGCCGGTCTCCCTTAAAGCCCGATGCCAATTTGTCGGGCAACGGGATCATCATCTCGCCCCGGCGAAAACAGGGTGTGCCGGCCTCGGTGCTGAGCACGCCCTCGATCAGGTTGATCGCCGGGCTGCCAAGGAAGGAGGCCACGAATACATTGGCCGGGCGCTCATAGATGTCGTCTGGCGTGCCGACCTGCTGGATGGTGCCGTCACGCATCACCACGATGCGGTCCGCCAATGTCAGCGCCTCCGCCTGGTCATGCGTCACATAGACAAATGTGCTGCGCATCTGCGCATGCAGATGGCGGATCTGGGCGCGCGTGGAGATGCGCAGGCTGGCGTCAAGATTGCTCAGCGGCTCGTCCATCAGGAACACCGAAGGCTCGCGCACCATCGCCCGCCCCAGTGCCACGCGCTGCCGTTGCCCACCAGAGAGCTGGCTGGGCCGGCGATCCAGAAGATGGGTGATTTCCAGGCGCTCGGCTGCGTCCTGCACGCGACGGCGCAATTCGACTTCTGGGACGCGGCGCATCCGCAAGCCAAAGGCTATATTTTCGAACACCGATTTATGCGGATACAGCGCGTAGCTCTGGAACACCATCGCCACGTCCCGCTTGTGCGCCGGCACGTTGTTGACGATCTGGTCATCGAACCACAAGGCGCCATGGGTGATGTCCTCCAGCCCAGCGATCATGTTCAACGTGGTGGATTTGCCGCAACCGGACGGGCCCAGCAACACCAGGAACTCCTGGTCGCGAATGTCCAGGTTGAGGTCTGATACCGCGGCCACGCAATGTCCATATCGTTTCGAAACTGACTCGAAT
>JAYTHH010000179.1:0-1529 GCA_043732745.1 Rhodospirillales bacterium | reverse complement strand
TGGAACAGCCTTCGTAGGATTTTCTTAAACAATTGCTGCGCTGATGGAGGAATGCAAACACCCTCCCCTGCCCCACAATCATCATATCTGGCGTGCGGCACGTGCCTCAGCCTGATGGCCCTGGCCCCGCTTGCGGTGGCAGGCGCCATTTTGTTGGCGCCGCCGGCGGAAGGGCCGGTGGCGGCGGTGTTTCCGCCCTGGATCGGTGAAGGCCAGGCCTTCGCCGGGGCCAGCGCTTCTGGTCTTGTGTCCCGCCTGGGAGCGTTGCCGTTCGTGATAGTGGTGGCTTCGGCGGATCGGGCCGTATTGCGAGACGCTGGCGCCTGGCTGCTGCTTGATGCCGACGCCTTGGGCTTGTGTGCCGCGCCATGAACAATGACCTGTCGCGGCTGCGCCGCATTTTCGACCGTGTTCTTCTGCCATTTTTATGGCTGCATGTGCCTGTTATTGCGTTGGTTGCATGGCAACTGGGCGGACCGCTAGGGGCCCTGTGCGCTGCCGGCGTATTCCTTGCGGCGGCAGCATCGCTGCTCTGGGTGTTCATGCCGGGGGCTGCGACCACGCGGCCTGCCTATGGTATCGCTTTGGTTGGTATGGTGTCGCTTGTTCTGGCTGCGGCGAAGGGAAGCCCGTGGCAGGTGGAAGTCCACATGTATTATTTCGCTGTGCTTGCGCTGCTGGTGGCGTATTGCGACTGGACGGTAATTCTGGCGGCTGCCGGTGCGGTGGCGCTGCATCATCTGACGCTGAATTTCCTGGCGCCGGCGCTGATTTTCACCGGTGGTGCCGACCTGTCGCGGGTGCTGCTGCATGCCAGCATTCTGGTGGTGGAGGCCACTGCACTCATCTGGTTGTGCATCCAGGTGAACCGGCTGTTCACCGCCGTTTCCGGCAGTCTGGCGGAAGCCGAGACGGCGCGGGACGCCATGCACCTGGCGCAGAGTGAGCGGGCGCATCAGCAGGCCACCGCCGACGGCACAAGACGGCAGATGATGGGCGAGGTGGCGACACATCTGGAAAACGAATTGCGCACGGCGCTGACAGACGTGACAGAGGCAGCACAGGCTGTGCGGACACATGCCGGCCAGATGGCCAGTGATGCCGAACTGGTGGCGATCGAGACGCAATTCCTGTCTGACGGTGCCAGCCAGACGAGTGGGGACGTGCAGAACAGCGCCGACGCCATTGACGCGCTGTCTGCATCGATACACGCCATCACCCGCCAAGTGGCCGAGACCGCGGACACCGCCCGCAAGGCGGATGCAGAGGCGCGGCAAACCCGGATTGTGATGGAGAAACTGTCGGCCGAGACCGCGGGAATCGCCGAGATCATCAACCTGATCAACGATATCGCTGCCCAGACCAACCTGCTGGCGCTGAATGCCACCATCGAGGCCGCGCGCGCGGGCGTAGCCGGCAAGGGCTTTGCCGTGGTGGCGACCGAGGTCAAGAGCCTGTCGCAGCAGACCAGCCGGGCAACCGTGGATATCCGGGCCCGGATCGATCAGCTGCGCGTCGATATCCATACC
>JAYTHH010000178.1:0-5397 GCA_043732745.1 Rhodospirillales bacterium | reverse complement strand
CCGCAAGCCAGGAACCGCCGTATGACCGCACCCAACCGCAGCAAGGGTTTTCTCACGCGCCCAGACGGGCGGATCTATTACGAAACCACCGGATCCGGCCCTGCCTTGGTGTTTGCCCACGGCCTCGGCGGCAACCATCTGTCCTGGTGGCAGCAGGTGCCGGCCTTCTCCGACCGCTTCACCTGCATCACCTTCAGCCATCGCGGCTTCTTTCCGTCCGATGCGCCGGCCAATCAAGACGTCTATGCCGACGATCTGCTGGCGCTCATCGACCATCTCGGCATCGAAAAGATCATCATCGTTGCGCAATCTATGGGTGGCTGGACGGCGATCGACTTCGCGCTCGCCTACCCCGACCGGCTTAGCGCCATGGTCCTCGCCTCCACCTCCGGCCCGATCGACCCCACCCAATGCGGCGCAGGCTCGGCACTCGAGGCATGGCACACGAAAGCCGCCGAAAGCCGGGAAAAATGCATCGCCCTCGGCGTCCACCCGGCCATGGGCCTGCGCGGCGCCGCAGAGCAGCCGGCCATTCACTTCCTCTATTGCGCCGTGGACGAACTCAGCGCGTCCCTCGACAAGGAAGCACTCCGCGCGCGCATGACCGCCGTGCGCATCCGCCCCGCAACAGATCTCGCCGCCATCCAGGCCTCCACGCTCTGGCTCACCGGGGCCGAGGACATGGTATTCCCTAGCCTCACAGCCCCCGTGATGGCCGCCGGCATGAAGCATGCAAGGCACGCCCAGGTCGAGCGCGCCGGACACTCCGTCTATTTTGAGCGCGCCGCGGAATTCAACGCCATCCTTTCGGCGTTCCTGGAGGAACTTGCATGAGCCTGCACGTGGATACCGATCGTTTCCTTGATGACCTCAACGAACTGCGCCAAATCGGCGCCTACAAGACGGGCGTGCACCGGCCGACCTACTCGCCGGACGACATGCGGAGCCGCCGCTGGCTGATGGACCGCATGGCGGAGGCCGGCCTGGAACCCAGCATCGACGGCATCGGCAACGTGTTCGGCAGGCATAAGCGCAACGGCCCGCATTTGCTCTGCGGCAGCCATATCGAAAGCCAGAACCAGGCCGGCTGGCTCGACGGTGCGCTCGGCGTCATGGCCGGCCTCGCGCTGGCCCGCGCCGGCCTGCCGGTCGACGTGGTGGCCTTCGCCGACGAGGAAGGCCATTTCGAAGGCGGCTTCCTCGGCAGTCGGTCGATGGCCGGCGACCTGACCGAAGACCAGATCGATGCCTCTCACAGCCGAAATGACGGCACGCCTTTGCGCGACGCGCTCGAAGCCGCCGGGCTGGCCGGCAAACCGCGCATGCTGATCGACGCCGGCCGCTACAAAGGCTTCTTCGAGATGCATATCGAGCAGGGAACAAAACTCGAAGCCGCCGGCCAGCAGGCGGGCGTGGTGACGGGCATCATCGCCATCTGGCAATATCGTATTCTCTTCGCTGGCCAGCAGGACCATGCCGGTGGCACGACGATGGTGGAACGCCGCGACGCGGGCTGCGCGGCTGTCCGCTTCCTCGCAGCGCTCGACCAGCAACTCCCGCTGGTCTGCGGCCCAGACTCCGTTTGGACCTGCGGGCGCATCGCGCTCGACCCCGGCGCCCCCTCCATCATCCCCGGCGGCGCAGACGTGCTATTCCAGACCCGCGACATCAGCGTCGAAACGCTGCAACGCATGGAGGACACGATCGTCCGCGCCATCCAGGAGAGCAACCGCCGCGAGCGCTGCACCGCCGCGCTCGAACCCATCCGCCGCTCAGTACCCGCCATCTGCGACGCCGCAATGATGCTGGCGCTCGACAACGCCGCCGAACGTCACGCCCCCGGAAAATGGCGCCGCATGCAAAGCGGCGCCGGCCACGACGCCCAGGTGATGGCCAAACTGATGCCGGTAGCGATGCTCTTTACCCCCAGCATCGGCGGCATCAGCCATCACTGGGCAGAAGATACCAAGCAAGAGGATCTCGCAGTCTGCTGCCAGATTTTGGCGGCGGCGGCTGAAGCGTTCCTAAAAACCTAACCCCGCCAACGACCGTAAGGTGGGGCAAGCTCTGGCGCCCCACCGACCCTGCGCCGCAGCGCGCGCCCTAAGCGCTTGCCACCAACCCCCGATTGCGCATCAAAGCCGTTGTCTTCGGCACATCGCCCCGGAACGCCCGATAAAGCTCCATCGGGTCACGCGTATCCCCCGATTCCAGAATCACCCGCAGTTTCGCTGCGATCTCCGGATCGAAGATATCCCCCTTGGTCTCGAACGCCTCGAACCCATCGGCATCCAGCACCTCGGCCCACAGATAAGAATAGTATCCCGCCGCATAGCCGCCGCCGGCGAACAGATGCTGGAAATGCGCCGGACGATGCCGCGGCCCAATCTCCGACGGCATCCCAAGCCGCGCCAAAACCTCCCGCTCGAACGCCGCGATATCCAGCGTGCCGGGATCGGGATGCGTGTGCAGCTCCATGTCAAGAATGGCCGACGACGTGTATTCCACGGTCCCGAAACCCTGGTTGAAATTCCGCGCCGCCAGCAGCTTCTCAATCAGCGCCTCAGGGATCGCAGCACCCGTCTCATAATGCCGCGCGTATTCACGCAAGATCTCCGGCGCCGCGATCCAATGCTCCAGGATCTGCGACGGAAACTCCACGAAATCACGCCGGACGGACGTGCCGGACTGCGAGGGATACCGCACCCGGCTCAACAGCCCATGCAGCGCGTGGCCGAACTCGTGAAACAACGTCTCCGCATCGTCAAAGCTCAGCAGCGCCGGGCTCGATTTGGCAAAGTTGTTGTTGTTGACGATGATCGGCGTCACCGGCCCATCCAGGTTCTCCTGGTCCCGATAGCTGCTCATCCACGCGCCCGACCGCTTCTCGGCGCGCGCGAACGGGTCGGAGATGAACAGGCCGATATGCGCGCCGCCAAGCTGGACGTCATACGTCACCACATCGGGGTGATAGCTAGGCAGGTCCGTCCGCGCCTCGAACGACAGCCCAAACAGCCTACCCGCAGTATCGAATGCCGCGCGCTGGATGTTCTCGAACACGAAATACGGTTTCACTTCCGTAGCATCGATCGCGTATTCCGCACGCCGCACACGCTCGGCGTAATAGGCCCAGTCCCAGCCTTCAATTCTGCCGTTCAGCCCATCCGCCGAGGCCTCCGCCTGCAAGCGATCCCGCTCGATCGCGGACTGCCGCAGGCCCGCCGTCCACACCTCGCCGGTCAGCTTTTCCACATTGGCGGTCGACCCCGCCATCATGTCGGACAGCCGGAAATCGGCGAAATTCGCATATCCCAACAGCCGCGCCCGCACGGCCCGCAGCGCCAGGATCTCTGGGATCAGCACGCGGTTGTCATAGGCACCCTCATGCTCGCCCCGCGCCACCCAGGCGGCATGCGCGATCTTGCGCAGATCCCGCCGCGGTGAGAACGTCAGGAACGGGTCGATCAACGAACGGGACAACGTCACCACATGCCCAACCAGACCCCGCTCGGCGGCCGCCTGCCGCGCCCCTTCGACCACGAAATCCGGCAGCCCCTGGAGATCGGCGGCAGCCAGCGCCAGGAACCAGTCCTTCTCGTCGTGCAGGACGTTTTGGCCGAACTGCGTGTGCAAAATAGCCAACCGCTGCGAGATCGCACTCATCCGCGCCCGCTCGGCTTCGCCCAACGCGGCACCGCTGCGGATGAAACCGAGATGGCTGCGCTCCAGCAGCCGCATCTGCACCGCGTCCAGCCCCAGCGTCTCCCGCGCCGCATAAAGTGCCGCCACCCGGGCGAACAGCCCCGGATTGAGCGCCACCTTCATGCCGTGCTCGGCCATAACAGGTGCTATCGCCAGGTCGATCTCGCGCAAAGCCTCGCTGCCCTGGCTGGCATTGAGGTTGAAAAACACGCCACTGACCTGCTTCAGCAGCCGCCCCGCCCGCTCCATCGCCTCGATCGTCCCGGCGAAGCTCGCGGGAGCCGCCACGATGGCATCGATCTCGGCCAGATGCAGCCGCATGCCCTCCTCGAAGGCAGGCGAGAAATGCTCCGGCCGAATGAGATCGAAGGGCGGCGCACCGAACGGGGTGGACCAGGCAGAGAAGAAGGGATTTGTGTTCATATCCGGCACGTTGCCATCCGCCCCCCTCGCGTCAAGGCCTCGCACGCATGATGGACCCGCGCCGCCGCAAGATGCAGCCCGGCCCCGTTTTGGAACCCCGCGTGCTCGCCGTGCCTTGCCGCGCACGCCACCTGCGCTTCACCCTGCCCCCAGGCAGCGTACTGCTGGACGCCATCGCCGCCCAACTCGGCGGCGCCCAAAGTGCAGTCCTGCACCTGCAAGGCGGCGGCTTCGGCCCGTTCCATTACGTGATGCCGTCCTTCCCGACCTCGCCGTCCCACGCCGCCTTCTACAGCGACGCCATGCGCCCCGCGGGCCTCACCCATCTCGAACATGCCCGCATCACCTACGGCACGCGCGATGGAAAACCCTGGCTGCACTGCCACGGCTTATGGACCGAGGCGGATGGCAAGATGTCCGGCGGACACGTGATCCCCGACGACACCACGATCGCCGCCCCCATCGAAGCCGAAGCCTGGCTCCTCGACGGCGCCACCTTCGTGGCTCGCCACGACCCAGAGACAAATTTTACCCTTTTTGCCCCGGAACCAGCCCCTCCCACCAACCAAGGCACCGGAAGCTTTGCCACCCTCCGCCTGCGCCCCAACCAGGATTTCTGTGAAACCCTCGCTGCCTACTGCGCCAACCAAGGCATCGCCAGAGCCATAATCCGCGGCGGCGTCGCCAGCACCAACGGCACGATCTTCGAAAACGGCAGGGAATACGAAACCTTCCCCACCGAACTTTTCGTCTTATCCGGCGAGATCGACCACACCGCGCGAATTGAAATAGCCACGATCAACGCCATCGGCGAACGCGCCCAAGGCGCCATCCGCAGCGGCGCCAACCCGGTGCTGATGACCGCGGAACTTCTGCTCGAAATTCCTTAACCTTTCTACCGCGTCGCCCCCTCCAAAAACCGTATCAACGCTGCCCGATCCGCCGCATCGGCAATCGACTGCTCCGGCATCTTCGTCCCGGGGGTCATCGCCTGCGGCCCGATCTCGAAGAGCCGCGCCACCGTCTCCGGCGTCCAAACCAAATCCATCTTCCGCAAAGCCTGCGAATACCCGTACCCAGGGAGGCTCCCAACCAGCCGCCCGAACACCCCATGCAACGAAGGCCCGGCTCGCGCCACACCGTCGTCGGACAGCGAATGACACGCCGCACACGCGCGAAACACCTGCGCCCCGCGATCGCCAGCGGGAAGCGCCGTCTCCTGCCCAGCCACGCCATAAACCCCAATCTGCCGCCCGCTCCGGGAATCCCACC
>JAYTHH010000177.1:0-5397 GCA_043732745.1 Rhodospirillales bacterium | reverse complement strand
CCCCGACTTGCTGGCCTGGAATCCGACCGCCGTTGACAGCTGATCTCGGCAGCGCGAACTGACCGCGCTCACGCTATGGGTAAGTGGCCTGCCGGAGCGACCACCGAGAGTCTGGCGCAGGCAGGCCACTTATCCATAGCGTGAGCGCGGTCAGTTCGCGCTGCCGAGATCAGCTGTCAACGGCGGTCGGATTCCAGGCCAGCAAGTCGGGGCAAAAGCAGGCCAGTGGCCTCATGCGTCAACGCTCTGCAAAGGCCCCCGATCGGGGGCCTTTGCAGAGCGTTGACGCCCTTGCGGATCAGCCTGTGGTTATTTCGTCGGTGCCGGGATCGACGATCTCGCCGGTGGCCTGGTTTTGCTCCGCCCTGGTGGCAACGCGGAGCCGGCCAGCAGATTGCTTGAGGCGGTAGCTGTCGCCGTTCATGGTCAAGATGCTGACATGGTGTGTGAGCCGATCGAGCAGTGCCCCGGTGAGCCGCTCGGACCCCATCACCGAGGTCCAGTCCTCGAATGGCAGATTCGAGGTAACGATGGTCGAGCTTTTCTCATAGCGCTGCGAGAACGTCTCGAACAGCAACTCGGCGCCGGTCGGCGACAATGGCACGTAGCCGAGTTCGTCGATGATGAGCAGCTTTACCGCCTGCAGGTCGCGCTGCAGCTTGAGCAGACGTCGATCGTCGCGCGCTTCCATCAGTTGACTGACCAGGGCAGAGGCGGTGGTGAACGTGACCGAGAAGCCTTTCTGGCAGGCCGCCAGGCCGAGCGCGAGTGCTACATGGGTCTTGCCGGTGCCGCTGTTGCCCAGGGCGATGATGTTCTCCCGGCGCAGGATGTATTCACAGCGCGCGAGTTCATGCACGAGCATCTTGTTGAGCCCGGGGATGGCCATAAAGTCGAACGTGTCCAAGCTTTTGACCGCCGGGAACCGTGCAGTCCGGATCCGCCGTTCGACCGTCCGGCGCTCACGCTCGATCAGCTCAAGCTCGATCAGGCGCAGCAGATAGCGGGGGTGATCGACGCCATCGCGGGCGCATTCCCGCGCGACTTTGTCATACTCGCGCAGCACGGTCGGTAGCTTCAGCTGCTTGAGATGATGGGCGAGCAACAGCTGGGGCGTGCCACTCGTCGTGCCCACCGGCATCGTATCGACGCCGGTCATGCTGCCTGCTCCGCAACCAGTGCCGCATAGTCGGCCGCTGACGTGGTCTTCACCGTAAGCCTGGGCAGGTGGGGATAAGCCGCCAGATCGAGACGGGCGGGGCGCCGTTCGATGCGGGCCAGCGCAATCAGCTTGACCGCGTCAAAGCCTGCGACGCCGAGCCGGATCGCCTCAGTCACGGCGAACGTGACGATGTCCTTGGGCATGGCCTCCATCAGCCGCAGAACCTGGATGAACTCACGCTTGCCGCGCGTGCCCATGCGGGCCTCGAGCACATGGCGCAGATGCTGAAACACCTCTGGCAGATCCCAGCCCTGCAAGGCGGCGGCTTGGTCGAGCGCGTTCGGCTTGGTTTCTATCAGTGCCAGATAATGCAGCGGATCAGCCACGAACTCTCCCTCGCCATAGGCGCGAGGGTGTCGGGCGACGACAGCACCGCCGCACAGGATCACGACCTCGTCGACAAACCCTTTCACCATGACGGCCAGAACGAACGAAACGCCCGGATTTGACAGATAAGGGGACATACCAGGAACATTATGCAGCCCTGCGGGTAATCTCGGGTATTGTCCGGAGCGACCTCAATCCGTCTGTATTTTCCGACACGCTCTTGGGGCCTGCCCAGACGTAATCGCCGGTGAGATTGACGTACTCCCAGCCGAGCGGGGAGAGATGAGCCAGCAGGCTATCCGGAACATCCTCGACCTGGCGAAGGGCGACCACGGCGCGCTCGAGGTATCGGGTGTTCCAAAGGATGATCGCGGTGACGAGCAGGTTGAGGCCGGATGCGCGATGCTGCTGGTTCTCGTAGGTGCGGTCGCGGATTTCGCCAAGGCGATGGATGAACACCGCGCGGGCCAGGCTGTTGCGGGCTTCGCCTTTGTTGAGTTCCTGTCCGGATGTGCGGCGCAACTCGGGGTCGTCGATCCAGTCGAGCGTGAACAGCGTGCGCTCCAGGCGCCCCAACTCGCGTAGTGCCGCCGCCACGCCGTTCTGCCGTGGATACGACGCAAGCTGCCGCATGATGAGCGATGCCGTCACGGTACCGGTGCGGATGGAGGCGACGACGCGGAGGATCTCCGACCAATGGGCGCGGATGAGTTCGACGTTGATACGGCCGGCGATCATCGGCTCCAGCGCGAGATAGGTGGACGGCTTGGCGAAGCTGTACAGCCGCCGGTGCTTCAGGTTCGGAATGCGCGGCGCGAACTGGAAGCCCAGGAGTGTGCACAGGGCAAAGACGTGGTCGGAATCGCCGCCTCCATCGGTGTGGTGCCGGCGCGTGGAGACCTCGCTCTGATGGTAGAGCAGCGCGTCCAGCACATGCAGCGCCTCGCTCGCCGTGGCCGCGATCAGCTTGGTGTAGAAGGGGCCATAACGATCCGAGATGTGCGTGTAGACCTTGAACCCCGGCTTGTGGCCGTAGTGAGTGTTGAGATTGCCAGCATCACGACCAAACCCTGCGGCCTGGAAGAACTGGCCGTCCGATGACGATGCCGTGCCACTGCCGAAATGCGCGGCGAAGGGCTCGCGCTGTTGCTGGTTGACCAGGCAGCGAAGCGCCAAGAGGTAGGTTTCCTCGCGGATGTGCCAGTCTGACGTCCAGGCAAGCTGGCCAAGGCTGGCGATGCTGCACGCCTCGGCCATGCGGGTCAGGCCGAGATTGAGTCCGTCGGCGAGCAATCCCGCCATCAGGGTTCGATTGTCGGCGGCTGCCTCGCCGCTGCGCAAGTGGGTGAAGCAGTCGGGGAACTGCGTCCAGGTCGCCACCTCGGCCAGCAGGTCGGTGATGCGGATACGCGGCAACATGGCGTAGAGGCGACCGGCCAGCGCCTCGGCCTCTGGCGGCGTTGATTTCTCGATGGGCGATATCTTGAGCACGCCCTTGGTGACCGTGACATCCGGCAGCTTGCCCTCGACGGCCTGAGCATCCACCGCGGTCAGACGCTCGTCCAGTAGGATGCGGCGGTCGGCGATGAATTGGTTAAAATCAGCCTCGACGGCGACCGGAAGGATACCGCCCTTCTGGAGCTTTGCCAAAGTCTCTGGCGAGATCAGCCGTTCCTCGAAGGATCGGTATTGCCGGCTGCCGGTCACCCAAACATCGCCGGCACGCAACCGATCCCGAAGCTCAGACAGCACGCAGAGTTCGTAATAGCGTCGGTCGATGGTGCCATTGGGCATCACTTGTGCCGCCCAGCGCTGTCGCACGAACCCGGTTGGCGCGGATTTCGGCAGAGCGGATTTCTCCGAGCGGTTCGCCTCGCGCAGCACATCGATGGCGCGTATCAACGAAGCTGATGCCGGCACGCTCTCGAACGCGAAGGTCTTTAGGAAGGCGGGCGACCAACGTCGGATGCCGGCATAGTGCTCGCCAAGATTCTTGTAGGCATCGAACTCCTCCGGCCGCGCCAGAGCGTTGGCTTCGGCGACACTCGTGCAGAATTTCTCCCACGGCATCAGTGCAATGATCGCGTCATAGCCGTCCTGCTTGTCGTCGCGGCCGGCAATCAGTGCGGCACCGACGCGCGCGTAGAGGCGAACCTTGTCGTTGATGGCCCGTGCGTCGGCCTGGAAGGCGCGGGTATGCCGGCCCTCGGCGCGGCGAAACATCACCCCGACCAACCGGTCAAACAGATCGATGGCCTGGTCGGTCAGGCTGGCGGCTAGGTCCAGGCCGATCGCCACCAATATCGCGTGCCGCCGATGCCGTTCGTAACCGGCGACATGCTGGACCGTTGTTCGGCTGGCCTCGCGGGCGAGTTGCGCCAGGCGCGTCTGGTGGATGAGATGGCCGCGGCCCGGTTCGATGCCGATTCCCCGCACATACTCCAGCCGCTCGATCAGTCCGAGCATCGCAGTAGGTTTGGCGGCCTCGGGCATCTGGCGCAACCAGGTCAGCCAGTTCTGGCTGGTCTCCTCCCGGCGCTGCGTTAGCGCATCGAGGCGCTTGCGCTGTTCGGCCGATAGCCCATTGGTCAGCCGGCGGTGAACTTCTCGCCGCGCCTGATGGCGCACTTTAACGCAGAGCCGCTCAAGTGCGGCAGGCCACGGCAAAACGATCCGACGTTGCCGGCACTCGTCCACTACCAGCGCGGCCAAATAGGCGAACCGCTCCTCTTCGATGGCTTGCGATAGCAGCCATACCGCCAGCTCCGCCGCGGGGCGTGTGCCGAACGGACGAAGCCGTAACCTGTCCTGCAGCTCAGCGGCATGACACCGGCGGTTCCGCTCAGTAGTCAGATATTCATCCACCGATTCCGGAAGAACGCCGGTTTGGTCGGCTACAAATTCGAGCATCGATCTTGGCGGGCGTTCGCCGGCACGCAGCGGACGCCCCGGGTAGCGCAGGTAGCAAAGCATGAGCGCATGACCGAGCCGGTTGTGATCCCCACGGCAGCGCCGGATCGCCGCCAGGTCCGTATCGGACAACGTGTAGTGGCGCACCAACTCACGCTGATCGCTCGGTGGATCGAACAGCTCGATGATCTGAGCTTCGGTCAATTGCTGTCGTCGCGCCACTCACGCCTCCTGGACTTTCAGGGCGGTAGACCATCCGATCCGGGCCAGAGAGTCGAGCAAGGTACTGCGTTTGATGCCGAAGGTCCGACAGACCGCCGCCTTCGTGGCGCCGTCGTCCAGTGCCGCGATCACAGCGCCGAGCTTCTCGGCATCGATCGCCACGGGCCGTCCGCCGCGGCGCCCGCGACGGCGTGCTGCCGCGAGCCCCGCCTGCACCCGCTCCTGGATCAGCGCACGCTCGAACTGCGCAAGGGCGCCGAATATCTGGAACAGGAACTCACCTTGGGGTGTCGTGGTGTCCATCTGCTCGGTCAACGAGCGAAACGCGATACCGCGCTTTTTGAAGTCGGTCACCGTGGTGAGGAGGTGCGGTAGCGATCGGCCGAGCCGATCCAGTTTCCAGACTACCAGGCAATCACCAGGCCGAACGAAAGCCAGTGCCTTCGCCAAGCCCGCGCGATCACCACGGCTGCCGCTGGCCCGATCTTCAAACAGGTGACGCTCATCGATGCCGGCGGCGAGGAGCGCGTCACGTTGCAGGTCCAGAACCTGACGGTCGCCGTCGGTTGAGACGCGCATATAGCCGACGAGCATGTGCGAAAAACCTAAGTCTAGGGGTTTCCGCATAATTCTTCATTCCGACATGGTTTGTCGTGCATTTTTTAAGGCTGAAAATCATCATCCGCAGGCGCCACAGACAGCCTGCCGGAAATCAC
>JAYTHH010000176.1:0-1536 GCA_043732745.1 Rhodospirillales bacterium | reverse complement strand
GCCGCGCGCGGCTATAAAGTGGCGTTCTCGTATCGCTCGTCCGGCGCGATGGCCCGCGCGTTGGAGGCGGAGGTGAAACAGGCGGGCGGCACCGCCTTGGGGTTTCAGGCCGATGCCGCCGACGAAGTGGCCACCGAGGCGCTATTCGCGTCGGTGGACGAAGCGTTCGGGCCACTCACCGCGCTGGTGACCAATGCGGGGATCACCGGATCGACCAGTTCGCTTGAAAACATCACCGGCAGCACACTCGATCAGGTGATGGACATCAACATCCGCGGCGTGTTTCTGGCGACGCGCGCCGCAATCAAGCGAATGGCGACCGATCTCGGCGGTGCCGGAGGGGCGATCGTCAATCTGTCCTCGATGGCGGCCAATCTGGGCGGGCCGAACGACTGGGTCCATTACGCGGCGTCCAAAGGCGCCATCAACAGTTTTACAATTGGCGCCGCCAAGGAGCTGGCACCGCGCGGCATTCGGGTGAACGCGGTTGTGCCAGGGCTGATCGACACCGAGATTCACGCCAAGGCCGGGCTGGGCGACCGTTTGGCGAAACTGGGCTCCACGGTGCCGCTGGGGCGGGTGGGCACCGCCGATGAGGTGGCGATGGCGATTCTATGGCTGCTGTCCGACGAGGCGTCGTATGTCACCGGGGCGCTGCTGCCGGTGGCTGGCGGGCGCTAGGTTCACTCCGGCGGCAAAATCTCAGCCAGCGCCGGCGTGGTGCCGGGCGGGATGCGGCCGGCCAGCGGCAAGGCCAGAACCCAGGGGCGTTCGCCGCGATCCGCGCGGTCGGATAGAATGGTGACGTGGTCCCGCCCCAGCCAGATCGCGTGCGCGCCACGACGCCACACGCTGAACCGGTCGACCAGCAGAACCTTGTCGGGGCAGCGCAGGCGGATCGGTTCGGCCGAGATCAGCAGATCGGTGTTGCATTGGCTGGGCTCGGCCGCACCGTGCAGCAGCAGCGCCGACGTGCCGGGCACCCGCGGTTGGAGCAGGCACGCGGAGGACGCGCAGGCCAGCGGGACAGGCAGCGGTGACGCCCAGAACTGCTGCCAGGAATCCTGCACGAAGCCGGAGCCTCCTGACGCCTTCTGCAGCAGGAACACGCCGGATTCGCGATAGCCGATCAGACGTCCGTCCGCCGACATCAGAATATCCGGTGGGGTGGCGGTGGATGCGGAGGCCAGCCCCGCCAGCATCGCCGCCAGGCCGGCCATGCGGATGCGCGTGCGCCACAGGCCGAACCAAGCGAGGCCGAGGCTGAACACCGCCAGACTCCAGGCCGGCATATGCGGCACCGCCACGGTGGCCTGCGGCAGGTCGGACACCGCATGGGCGATGCGGATGATCAGGCCAATGCCCCAGCCCATCGGGACCAACGCCCACTGCTCCAGATGGACCGGCATCAAGGCGAGCCCGATCAGGCCGGCGGGCATCACCAACATGGCGGTCAGCGGCACCGCGACCATGTTGGCCAGCACATAGTAAAGCTGCACATGGCCGAAATGATAGGCGCCGAAGGGGGCGGAAAAT
>JAYTHH010000175.1:0-5414 GCA_043732745.1 Rhodospirillales bacterium | reverse complement strand
CAGACGGAATTCAGCCTTGTCACAATCGATAGCCGTTGCGCCCAAGCGCGTCATGCCCAGCCCGCCCACCCGCACCAGGTCCAGCTCCTCCACGGGCGATGCGATCTTCGCGTTTCTGGCTAAAGCCGCCGGCGTCTTGGTGCTTGTGCTGCTTGGCGCCATCATCGTTTCGCTTTTCATCGGCGCACTCCCGGCGTTCCGTGCCTTCGGTATCGAGTTCCTCTGGAATGTCGACTGGGATCCGAACCGGGCGATCTTCGGTGCCGCCGTGCCGATCTATGGCACCATCCTCACGTCCGTGGTGGCCATCTTCATTGCCGTGCCGGTCGCCTTCGGCATCGCCTTCTACCTCACCGAACTGGCGCCGACCTGGTTCCGCCGCCCCGTTGGCACCGCGATCGAACTGCTCGCCGCCGTGCCGTCGATCATCTACGGAATGTGGGGCCTGCTGGTCATCGCGCCGTTTTTGGCCGAATACATCCAGCCCGCCGTGATTGACACATTCGACGGCATTCCGGTGCTTGAACTGCTTTTCCACGGGCCGGCGCGTGGCAAGGGCGTGTTCACCGCGGCCCTCATCCTTGCGGTCATGATCATCCCGTTCATTGCCGCCACCATGCGGGACGTCTTCATGGCGGTGCCGCAAGTCTATAAGGAATCGGCCTATGGCGTGGGCTGCACCACCTGGGAAGTGATGCGCTCCATCGTTATTCCCTATACCCGCGTGTCGGTGGTCGGCGGCATCATGCTCGCACTGGGCCGCGCCCTGGGGGAGACCATGGCGGTCACCTTCGTGATCGGCAATGCAAACCGCATCTCACCCAACCTGTTCGGATCGGGCGCCACCATCGCCTCGCTGGTGGCGCTGAACTTCGGTGAAGCCCTGCAGGGCAGCCTGCTGCTTTCCTCTCTTCTGGCCATTGGGTTCATTCTGTTCGTCATCTCGTTCATCGTGCTGGCCATCTCGCGCGCGCTGCTGAAGCCGAAGGCGGCGAAATGAGAACTCTTTCGTTGGAGTCCGCCCGATGAGCGCCACGGTCACCGCATCGGCCCCCTCACGCAATCAAAGCGTTGCGGACCGCCTGTCGCGCTCACGCCATCGCACCAACAGCATCGTCAAGGGATTTTGCATTGCAGCTACCGTGATCGGCCTGCTGTTCCTCGGCTCTATCCTCTTCACTCTGCTCAATCTTGGCTTCGGCGGCTTGAGCACCAAGGTGTTCACCAACATCACCCGCAGCGGCCCCGAGGGCGGGCTGGCCAACGCCATCGTCGGCACTTTGATCCAGACCGCTCTCGGCACCGCCATCGGCACACCGATCGGGCTGATGGTGGGCACATATCTGTCAGAATACGCGACCGGCTCCCGGCTCGGCAATGCGGTGCGCTTCGTGTCGGATGTGCTGCTGTCCGCGCCATCCATCCTGATTGGCCTGTTCGTCTATCAGATCCTGGTGGCCGGCCGTGGCTACTCCGGCATCGCCGGCGGCGTGGCGTTGACCATCATCGTAATCCCCATCGTGGTCCGCACCACCGAGGACATGTTGCGCCTCATCCCCACCGCCTTGCGCGAAGCCGCGGTGGCCCTGGGCGCGCCGAAATGGAAAAGCATCGTCCAGGTCTGCTACCCTGCGGCCTTAAACGGCATCGCCACCGGCGTGCTGCTTGCCATCGCCCGCGTTGCCGGCGAGACCGCGCCCCTGCTGTTTACCAGCTTCGGCAACAGCTACATGTCGACCGATCTCGGCAGCGCCATGGCAAGCCTGCCGCTGGCCATCTACCAGTTTGCCGGCCAACCCGATGCTGATCTGGTGCAGCTTGCCTGGGTGGGCGCATTGTTGATCACCTTCGGCGTTCTGGCCCTGAATATTGTCGCACGCGTCGTTCTGCGGCCGCGTGTCTGAGGGATGTGAGATGAGCATGACAAACGAAGCTGTGAACGCTGGCGCACTGAGGGCCAATATCGGCGCCATGCGGGCGCGTTCGGCCGCCAATCTGAATGCCCCGCGCATTTCCATCAACAACCTGGATTTCTTCTACGGTACCAACCAGGCCCTGAAGGGCATCTGCCTCGACCTGCCAGAAAAGCAGGTCACTGGCATGATCGGCCCGTCCGGCTGCGGCAAATCCACGCTGCTGCGCGTGCTGAACCGCATGTATGACCTCTACCCCGGCCAGCATGCCGAAGGTGAGGTGATGATGGACGGCGAGAACATCATCGCCCCAGGAGTCGACCTCAACCAGTTGCGCAGCCGCATCGGCATGGTGTTCCAGAAGCCCACGCCGTTCCCGATGTCGATCCACGACAACATCGCGTTCGGCGTGAAGCTGCACGAGAAGCTAAACAAGTCCGCGATGGACGAGCGCGTCGAATGGTCACTTACCCGCGCCGCCTTGTGGGGCGAGGTGAAGGACCGCCTGACCGCGTCGGCCATGGGCCTGTCCGGCGGCCAGCAGCAGCGCCTGTGCATCGCGCGCACCATCGCCACGCGGCCGGAAGTGATCCTGTTCGACGAGCCGACCTCGGCGCTCGATCCGATCAGCACCCTCAAGATCGAGGAGCTGATCGACGAGCTGAAGCATGATTTCACAATCGCCATCGTGACACACAACATGCAGCAGGCGGCACGCTGCGCGGACCAGGTGGCGTTCTTCTATATCGGCGAACTGGTGGAGGTCGGCACCGCGACCCAGATGTTCACCTCGCCGCGCGAAAAGCGCACGCAGGAATACATCACCGGCCGCTTCGGCTAGGTCTGTTCGAGGGCCAACAGTCCAAGATCATTGTTTGAGTGAGCGGTATCGCCTCCAGGGCCGGACAAGGCTCCGCAGCAACGGGAAGACGAAAATGGCATCAGACGCTGAACATATCGTCAAGAGTTACCACAACGAACTGAACCGCCTGAACACCCTGATCTCGGACATGGGCGGCATGGTCGAGCACCAGGTGGCCGATTGCTGCGACGCGGTGATCAACCGCAATGCCGAGGCCGCCACTGCCGCGGTGGCGCAGGACCCACAGGTCGACGCCGCCGAGAAGGAGATCGAGCAGTTCGTCATACGCCTGCTGGCACTGCGCCAGCCGATGGCCGGCGACCTTCGCCAGATCGTCTCCTCGCTGAAGATCACCGGCGATCTCGAACGCATTGGCGATTACGCCGCCAACGTGGCCAAGCGTAGCGTAGTACTGCAGCAGTTCACGCTGCCCTACACGCTGACCGGCCTCGCGCATATGACGCAATTGGTGCAGCAGAACCTGAAGAACGTCATCGACGCCTTTGGCGAACGCGATCCGGAAAAAGCACTCGAAGTCTGGCGCTCGGACGAAGTGATCGACGACATCTACAACGCGCTGTTCCGCGAACTCATCACCTATATGATGGAAGACCCGCGCAACATCACGCCGTGCACGCATCTTTTGTTCATAGCCAAAAATCTCGAACGAATCGGCGACCATGCGACCAATATCGCCGAGACGGTGTACTACGCTGCAACTGGTGAAACATTGCTTGCGGCCCGCCCCAAAGGGGATACATCCGCCTACGTAGTCGTCCGCCCCGCGCGTGACTGATCGCTTATTTGACGCCGCATAGGAACGCATGTTCATGCTCGAAGGAAATTCGTCGCTCGCCAAGCCACTTGTTCTGGTAGTGGAAGACGAGGCGGCATTGGCGACGATGCTGCGCTACAACCTCGAAAAGCAGGGCTTTCGGGTCGAGGAAGCCGCTGATGGCCAGGAGGCGCTGACCCGCATCGCCGAGGTCCATCCAGACCTGGTTCTGCTCGACTGGATGCTGCCCGTCATGTCCGGCATCGAGGTCTGCCGCCAGATCCGCCGGCGCAGCTCCACCCGCGACCTCCCAGTCATCATGGTGACCGCCCGCACCGAGGACCAGGACGCGGTGCGCGGCCTCAACACTGGTGCAGATGACTACATCACCAAACCCTTCAGCATGGACGCGCTACTGGCCCGAATGCGCGCGCTGCTGCGCCGCTCCAGCACGGTGCCCACCAAGGTCCGTCTCAATTTCCACGACATCGGGATGGACCTCGCGTCGCACCGCGTGCAGCGCAACGGGCGGCCGATCCATCTCGGCCCGACCGAATTCCGCCTGCTGGAATTCTTCATGCAGCACCCGCGTCGGGTGTTCTCGCGTGAGGAACTGCTAGACGCCGTCTGGGGCCCCGACATCCATGTCGAACCCCGCACCGTCGACGTCCATATCCGCCGCCTTCGCAAATCCATCAACGGCGAAGGCGAACTCGACCTCGTCCGTACCGTTCGCGCCGCCGGGTATGCGTTGGACACTGAGCCCGTCTGAACCCCAATTGAATGATTGCCCGTGACGCCCCTTCTTGGATGCAGCCAATAAGGGAGAGTCGCATGACCACGACGTCATCTCTACCCGAATGTCGCATCGTCCGAGCGGGTGAGGCCTTTACCGGCAAGCAAGGCCTTTCCTACTGCCCCGGTATTTCCGCCGAAACGGCTGGCAGCCAGGGTATTCACATGCAGATCGTGAACATCCCGCCCGGCGGCCGTGCCAAGGCGCACAAGCACTTCTCGCACGAAACCACGATCTACGCGCTCAGCGGCATGTCCGCAATGTGGTATGGCGAAAGTCTCGAACACCACGCCGAAGTGCTGCCGGGTGATTTCGTCTACATCCCCGCCAACGTTCCGCATCTTCCCTACAATCCCAGCCAGACCGAGCCCTGTGTCGCCGTCATCGCCCGCACCGACCCGAACAAGCAGGAAAGCGTGATGCTGCTTCCGGAGTTGGAAGCGCTCATCCGGTAGGGTGGACGAAGTCCGTGCCCGCAGCCCGCGTGCGTCGAGCACCGCCAGCGCCGTCGCCAGCAACCCGGGATAGGGTTACTTGCGCGCATCGGATTTCAGTTCCATGCGCAAGGCGATGTCGGTGGGGGCGAAAATCGCGGCGAACTCGGTCAGGGTCAGGGCGTGCTCGCCATCGGTGCCGACAAGCTCCTGTGTCTTCAGTTCCGCCAGCGTGTGCGCGGCTACCTCGCCCACGCCGTTGCTGGTGCGTTCGAGTGTGGCGTCATGAAACACCACGATCTCGCCATCGGCGGTGGGATTGATGTTGAACTCCACCTGATCCACCAGCAGCCCCGCTGTCGTCCGGAACGATGTCGGACTGTTCTCCGGCCATTCCAGTGCGCGACCGCGATGCGATACGATCAGGGTCAATGCGTCGTTACTTCCACCAAGGATCGTACTCTCAACACGGACCGGTCTAAAAGCTTGCGATCTGGCACGGAGGATCCTTACGATCAAACAATCAGCCGAACACGGGTTATACCAACCCGTCTAAAGACTGACACACGCCCAGTCGCGGCTTCCGATCGAAGTTATACGGGCGGGATCTGCGATGAGCCAGTTCCAGGCCGTT
>JAYTHH010000174.1:0-1540 GCA_043732745.1 Rhodospirillales bacterium | reverse complement strand
TCGGCGGCCGTGGCCTCGGTCGTCGCCATCCATCCCTCGGCCAGCACGCAGGCGAACGCTTGGCGGTTCGGGTCCGTGCCGGCGTCGGCCACCACCGGGGCGATGGTGCGCAACAGTTCCAGTTCCCGCCACAGCCAGTCGGCGTGGCCGTCCCACCAGGGAAGGGAGGCGGCCACCAGGTCGAGCGTGCCTGGACCTATGGCCTGCAGCACCGGCCATGGCAGTCCGGGCGTCCAGCCGAACAGCACCAGATCCGGGCACGATGCGCGCAGACGATGAAGGATAACCGGCACGGCCCAGCCCGGCAGGGTTGCCAGCCCGAGCAGACGCACGCCTACGATTCCGGATTCCGACATGGCCTGCAACCGTGGCACCCACCAATCGGCCAGTGCACACGCATCGTCCCCATCTCCGATCGCCGCAACCGCCTCGGACGCGAGCGAGGGTGCGGTGCGTGGGTCGGTTAGTGGTGCAACTGTCACAAGAAAGGGGCCGGCCGCCTCCGCCACCCACGGCGTTGGAACCCGGTCGAGCGGCAGATCGGCGAAAATGCCGACGTTCAGTCCCTGCGCTGCGTTGATGAGCTCGGCGGGGACGTCGGCGCCGGGCACGAGGAGGGTGTCGAAGCCGAGCGTCACGGCACGGCCCAGTGCGGCGGGCCAACTGGTTGGTGCGGTGTCTGTCGCCCGCAGAATGCGCGGCGTGCGCCGTGCCATCGTTGTGGCGTGGCTGGGTCGGGCGGCTTGCAACATATCCGTCACGTCGGTCAGGTTCCCCGGGAGTGGTGCCCTTCCAGCGCCCGGACCAGCCCGAAGTTGCCGGACCGCCCAACAAACGGCGCGCTCGTATCGCGCGCCTTCAGTCTAACCTGGTGCGCGGCCTAGCCCAAGTGCACGCCGCCGGTGACCGCCTGATAGGTGGCGATGGCCAGAGTGAGCGGCTCGAACGGTTTGGTGATCACGAAGGCCGGCTCAACAGTATCGCCGGTCAACAGCCGCTCGGGATAGGCCGTCACGAAGATCACCGGTGCGTAGTGATGCTTCATGATGCGGGCAACGGCCGAGGTGCCGTCGCCGCCGTCACCGAGGTTGATGTCGGCGAGGATCAGGCCGGGACGATGGCGTTCGGCCATTTCCACGGCCTCTGCCTCGGTGGTCGCGATGCCTACGATGCGGTGGCCGCAGCTGCTGACCAGCTCTTCGATGTCCATCGCGATCACCGGTTCGTCCTCGATGATCAGCACGTCGGTGGCCGCGCCTTCACGCAGGTGGCTGCGCGCGCCGACCAGCAATTCCTCAGCATGAGCGGCCGAAAGGGACAGGATGGGGGCAGCGTCGGCGACCGGCACCTCTTCGAGCGATGTCAGGAGCAGCAGCTGCCGTTGGATCTGGCTGAGGTGCCCCCCTGCGTGCGGGCTGCCATTGGCCGTCAGCCCGAACTGCTGCGTCACGATGCGATAGAGCATCCGTCGTGCATCGAGCCCGGCGGCGGTGTCATGCGTTGGGTCGCCGCGTTCGACTTGCAGGATGTCGCGCAGGCT
>JAYTHH010000173.1:0-5416 GCA_043732745.1 Rhodospirillales bacterium | reverse complement strand
CCCACCAGGCCCACCACGTCGACCTTCGCCTTGCGGCCGGCGAGCGTGGCCATCAGCCCCACCACCGTGCCGGCGCCAGCCATGTCCCATTTCATGTCTTCCATGCCAGCGGCCGGCTTGATGCTGATGCCGCCGGTGTCGAACGTGACGCCCTTGCCGATGAAGGCGATCGGCTGAGTCTTGGGTGCGGATTTTTTGCCCTTGGACGCGGCGCCGGACGCCCCCCCGGACGCACCGTGCCAGCTCATCACAACCATGCGCGGCTCGCAGGCGCTGCCCATGGCCACGCCCATCAGCGCGCCGAAGCCCAACTTGGTCATTTCCTTGGGGCCAAGCACCTCGACCTTCAGGCCCAGGCTTTCGAGCGCACGGCAGCGATCCGCCATCTCGGCGGGAGTCAGCACGTTGGGCGGCTCGCTGACGAGGTCGCGTGAGATGAACACGCCATCGACGGTGGCCTTAAGCGGCGTCCAGGCTGCCTTGGCGGCGGACACGTCGCTGGTCAGCACGGAGAGCCTGGACAGCTTTGGCTTATCCTCGGCCTTCTCGGTGGTGCGATAGCGGTCGAACCGATAGGCTTTGAGGCTGGCGCCCATTGCCACCGCGGCCGCCAATTCCGGCGTCAGCCCGCCCGCCGCGATCGCTGCCTGTGTTTCCCGCGCAAGAGCTGCCGCGGCGTGGCCGCCGGCCGTCTCGGCGCCGCGATGCGTCAGGGCGTCCAGCTTGCCCAACCCCACCGCCACCACGCGCGACAGCCCGGCGCCCGGGGCCAGGATCACGCAGGTGCTGCCGGCCTTGCCGGTGAACTCTGCCGCCGTGAACGCCCGTGACACGGCACCGCTGGTGGCTTCGTCCAGCGATGCCACCATGTCGGCGGCGGCGGTTTCACCTTCGCCGACCAGCAGAACGACGGCGCCAGATTTCGGCAGGACAGACTTGGCGAAACTGATTTCGAGCATGCAAAAACCCCGTTAGGACAATTCTATGCCGACTGTAGCAGCCCGGGACCGCTTGACTAGCCAGGACTGGCGGAAGCCGGTCCCACTTGATTAGCAGACACTGGCGGAAGCCGGTCCCACTTGATTATCAGACACCAGTGGAAGCGCTTGGACCGGCACGGCTGCACCCTGTATGGATGGATGAATGACCGATCACGATCTGCTCGAACTCGCCTTCGGCCTCGCCGCCGAGGCCGGCGACGCCATCCTGGCCATCCGCAGCCGCGGCTTTGAAACCCTGCACAAGGCGGACGCCTCGGTGGTGACCGAGGCCGATCATGCCGCCGAGGCGATCATCCTGGCCGCGCTCCGCCAGGCCACACCGGACCTTCCCGTTGTGGCCGAGGAGGAGATGGCAGCCGGCCATGTGCCGGCGGAAGCACGTTGCTTCTGGTTGGTTGACCCGCTGGACGGCACGCGGGAATTCGTGGCCGGCCGCGACGATTTCGCCGTGTGCATCGGCTTGGTGCGCGACGGACGCGCCGTGCTGGGCGTGGTGGCGGTGCCGGCGCATCGGCAGGCCTATGGCGGGATCGTGGGCCAGGGCGCCATTCGGCGGGACGATGACGGCGAGCATACCATCACCGTGCGCCAGCCGCCTGCAGCGGGGCTGACGGTGATCGCCTCGCGCAGCTCCATACGTCACCCTCAGATGGTGCCGTATCTGGCCGGGCGCGTGGTGGCGAAGACGCTGCATGTGGGCTCGGCGTTGAAATTCTGCCGCATCGCCGAGGGTGTGGCCGATCTGTATCCCCGGTTTGGCCGTACCATGGAGTGGGACACGGCGGCGGCACAGGCGGTTCTGGAAGCCGCTGGTGGTTCGGTTCGCGTGGCAGAAACCGGTGCCGTGCTGACATACGGCAAGCCGAAATTCGAAAACGGGCATTTCGTGGCCGAAGGTGCCCCGTGACCGAGTGGCTTGGACCGCCATCGGGAACGGGACGCGCCGCCGATCTGCTGCGGAGCGGCCATCTCGTCGCATTCGGAACCGAGACCGTTTATGGCCTGGGCGCCGACGCCACCGACAACCGCGCCGTGGCGCGGGTGTTCGAGGCCAAGGGGCGGCCGCATTTCAACCCGCTGATCTGTCATTACCCCGATACCGCCAGCGCCTTCGCCCATGTGGTAGCGACCGACACGGCCCGCGCGCTGGCCGAGGCGTTCTGGCCTGGCCCGCTGACATTGGTGCTGCCCCGCCGCATCACCTGCCCGATCTCGCTGCTGGCCGGCGCCGGGCTCGATTCGCTCGCCGTGCGGGTGCCGCGCGGCGACATGGTGCAGGCTCTGCTGCGCGCCTGTGGGCGCCCGATCGCAGCCCCCTCGGCGAACCGCTCCGGGGAGGTCAGCCCCACCACCGCGGCCCATGTGGCGGACGGGCTGGGCGGGCGCATCGACGCCATTCTGGACAGTGGCCCGTGCCCGGTCGGCGTGGAATCGACCGTGCTCGACCTCACCGGTCCCATCCCATTCCTGCTGCGACCAGGCGGCACCACGACCGACGCCATCGAGGCGGTGATCGGCCCGATCCAGCGCGGCCTGTCGCTGGCCAAGGTGCGGGCCAGCCAGACATTGCGGTCGCCGGGATTGTTGGTGTCGCACTACGCGCCCGGGCTGCCGGTGCGGCTTGATGCCCATGCGGTAGCCGAAGGCGAAGCGCTGCTGGCGTTCGGGCCGCCGCTTTCGGGGGCCGGCGCGGTCTATCAGTTGAGCGAAGCCGGCGATCTCGTGGAAGCGGCGTCACACCTTTTCGACGGTCTGCGCAGCCTCGACGCCCTCAGCGGGGCAAGCGGCGTCAGCGGAATCGCCGTGATGCCGATCCCGCTCACGGGCCTGGGCCTTGCGATCAACGACCGGCTGGAGCGTGCTGCCTCCCCCCGGGAAGCTGGTCACTTCAGCCATCGATCGTCACAATAAATTCAGAAATTCGCGCCCGCAGCGCCTGTTCTGTACTGGTCGATTGTGTGCGTCAATGGAACAGGTGAGCATGGTAATTGCAAAGTGCTGGGTCACGTTCGCCGGCAACAACCTGTTTGCTGCCGCCAACTGCCCGCTGACCGCCGCGTTCACCGTGGGGTTTTAGGGGCAGACCCGCCACGCGGCTGACCTCGATGCATATCAGCAACTCCACCAATGCCCCGGGTCTCACGATCGTGCCAAGTCAGGTTGTGGTGTTGCTGCTCTCGCCTTAATCTTGTTTCGGCGGTGCGGTATTTTTCGCTGGCAGGAGACTCTCGGATGGCTGAGCAGAACACGGGCCTGGTGCCAACCGCGCACAGTGCGACGATCCCATTTGCCGCAGGCGAGCAGGTGGGTTTGTCGAGCGAAGCCGCGCCCCGGAAGCCTGGCAGAAGCTGGCGTGCGCCGATCATCCTGCTGGTCATCATGCTGATCGTTGGTGGAGCGGTGTTTGTTGTGGGCTCCATGCTGCAGCCTGGGGCGGTGGTGGGCACCGACGCGCAGCGTAGTGTGCTGGCCTACCGGTTCACCTATCCGTCCGACACCCCGCCCGATCGCATCCTGTTCAAGACCAGCGTGGGAATCACCCTCACGCATCTGGCGAACAAGCCGGACAAGGTGGTGCTGGCGCCCCTCGCCAGCGAGCGCCAGGGCTCGTTCACCTGGACCGTCATTCCGCACCAGGGGTCTCGTGGGGTTCGCCGCCTGCTGGGCGAGGTGGAGATCGGTGGCACCACCTACAAACTGTGCGAGGCGATCAGCGACCCGGCCAGTCCGCAGCCGCAATATGGCGAACGGTATTTCGTGGTGAACAATTCGGGGGCGCGTTACACGGTGCCGCTACGGACGGTTTCGGGGCCGTTCATCGATTTTTTGACCTTGGCGATCGCGAAGGTGCCGGAGGGTCAGGCGAGCGTGGGCAAGCCGCTGCCGGCCGATGTGCTGGCCTTGGCGGAGAAGCTTATTCCGCTTTGCACCGGACAGTAGGCTGGGCGCTTCTGGTGGAGCGCGCCCCACCCACGGTTTAGGAAGCTTGGGCGCTGGCTTCTGAGCGGGTGGCGCCGGCTCTTGCGGCGAGGGCTGCTGCCATGAAGTCGTCGAGCGCGCCGTCGAGCACGGCGGATGGGTTGCCTTTTTCGACGCCTGTGCGGAGATCCTTCACCAGCTGGTAGGGGGCCAGGACATAGTTGCGGATCTGGTGGCCCCAGCCGATGTCGGTTTTGGCGGCTTCGGTGCTGGCGGAGGCGGCTTCGCGGCGTTGCAGTTCGGCTTCGTACATGCGGGCCTTCAGCATCGCCATCGCGGTGGCGCGATTGCGGTGCTGGCTGCGGTCGGTCTGGCAGGCCACCACGATCCCGGACGGGATATGGGTGATGCGGATGGCCGATTCGGTCTTGTTGACGTGCTGGCCGCCGGCGCCGGAGGCGCGGTAGGTGTCGACGCGCAGATCGGACGGGTCGATCTCGATCTCGATGGTGTCGTCGATCACGGGATAGACATAGACACTCGCAAAACTGGTCTGGCGGCGGGCGGCTGAGTCGAAGGGGCTGATGCGGACCAGGCGGTGGACGCCCATTTCGGTCTTCATCCAGCCGTACGCTGATGGGCCCGTCATCTGGATGGTGACGGATTTGATGCCGGCCTGCTCGCCTTCCGACTCTTCCATGATCTGCGTCTTGTAGCCGCGGGTTTCGGCCCAGCGGGTGTACATGCGCAGCAGCATCTCGGCCCAGTCCTGCGCCTCGGTGCCGCCGGCGCCGGCGTTGATTTCCACGAAGCAATCGAGCCCGTCGGCCTCGCCGGACAGCAGGCTTTCGATCTCGCGGCGCTTGCCTTCCGTGGCCAGCGCCTGCAACGCCAGCACGGCGTCCTTGACCATGGACTGGTCGCCCTCGGCCTCGGCCATTTCGATCAGTTCAATGGCGTCGGCGGCGTCACGCTCCATGCGCGTGACGGCTTCCATGCCGCTGGCGATGCCGTTTCGCTCCCGCATCAGTGCCTGGGCGGCGGCGGGGTCTTTCCAGAGATCGGGGTCTTCGACCTGGTTGTTCAGTTCATCGAGTCGGGCTGTGGCGACATCCCAGTCAAAGATGCCTCCTTAGCAGTACCACGGACTGCTTGATCTGGTCGTTGAGGGAGTCGGATTCGGCGGACATTGGGTCACATCACCTGAGAGGCGCGCATCGAAGAGGGGCGGGTCAATACAGGCCGCCCAGGCCGGTGTCCACACCCGCCGAGGCCTGGGCCGGGCCGGGCGTGCCGCCAATGTCCGCCGCGGCGCCGGCGGGCAGGCCGCCCATCGGGCCGGAGGCGCCTGGTTGCTGGTCCGGTTTGAAGCCATCGGTGACGGTGCCGCTGCCGCTGTCCCAGCTTGCAAGCGCCACGCCCGCAGGCACCTGAAATTTGAGGTTGGGGCGGTTCTTGAGGGCGATCGCCATGAAATCGTGCCAGATCGGGGCGGA
>JAYTHH010000172.1:0-1542 GCA_043732745.1 Rhodospirillales bacterium | reverse complement strand
GCCAATTCGCTGCTTGGTGCTCGGGGTTACTTCGTCGCAAGCGTTTCACGCAATGGCGAGAACGCAAGACCCGTTCTGTTCCAAGTTATCCACAGATTATCACCTCTCTACCCACAGAGTCATCCACCAGAACAAACTAGGAATATTGCTGCCCGAAAAGGTGTGGAACAAGCATCCCCATTCGACTCCACTTTACGGCTTCGTTAAGCCGCTGATCTGCAACGGCTTTCCCCGACATTTCCCACGCATGAACTGGGAAATCCCTTTGACGCCCAAAATCCCCCATGATATCCCATATCATCCCAAAAATTTCGGCGTTGCGCCGGATGGGTGTAATTTCGGGGCCGAGCCCGGCGGAGCGGCGAAACAGCACAGAAAAGGGGCCCATCCGGCCAGATGACCCAATTCATGGGCTCTCATCACAACAGGCTGGACGCCAAGGGGCGCGTGAGCATTCCCGCGTCGTTCCGCAGCAAGCTGAAAGAGGCATCGCCCGACCGCGAAACTGCCAATCTTGTGCTGCGTCCGTCGCACCGGCACGGCTGCATCGAGGGTTGGGCGGCGGCGGACTTTCACGCGATCGGCGCCGGCATGGAGCGGCTCGACGTGTTCAGCGAAGCGCAGGACGATCTGACCTTCGCCTTTTACGCCGATGCCGCTGAACTCACCGCAGACAAGGACGGCCGCATCATCCTGCCCGACATTCTGGCCCGGCATGCCGGGCTGGCGGAGGCCGTGGTGTTCGTGGGCATGCGCGACCATTTCGAGATATGGGAACCCGAGGCCGCCGCACGTCGGCGCGAGGAAGCGCATGAGCGCGCCCGCGCCCGCGGCTTCACCCTGCCGGGACGTACGGCATGACCAACAGCATTAACGTCCCTGGCGTGAGCACCGGCTTCAGCCACATCCCGGTCATGCTCGGCGAGGTGATGCAATATCTAGCCCCCTGCCCCGGTGAAACCCACCTGGACGGCACCTTCGGCGGCGGCGGCTATGCATCCGCCATCCTCGACACCGGCTGCACTCTGTGGGCGATCGACCGCGACCCCGACGCGATCGCACGAGGTGCCGCTTTGGCCACAGCACATCCCGGCCGTCTGCATCTGCTCGAAGGTGGTTTCGGCGACATGACGGAGCTACTGGCCCGGCACGATATGGGCGCGCTCGACGGCGTGGTGCTGGATCTCGGCGTGTCCTCCTACCAGATCGACGATCCCGCCCGGGGTTTCAGCTTCCGCCATGATGGCCCGCTGGACATGCGGATGGGCCAAAGCGGGCCGAGTGCGACCGACCTGGTGGCCGAGCTGGGCGAAGCCGAGCTGGCCGACACGCTTTATGAATTCGGTGGCGAACGATTGTCGCGCCGCATTGCGCGCGCGATCGTGGCGGCACGCAGCGTTGCCACCATCACAACCACGGCACAATTGGCCGATATCATCCGGTCCGTGGTGCCAAAGGACAAATCAGGGATCGACCCGGCGACGCGCAGCTTTCAGGCGCTGCGTATCCGCGTGAACGACGAGCTGGGCCAGATCGAGCGGG
>JAYTHH010000171.1:0-5424 GCA_043732745.1 Rhodospirillales bacterium | reverse complement strand
CTTTGTCAGCAGTTGGGCAGAGATGGCGGCGCGGGTGCGCGCCGCTGCCGGGGCCTTGATGGCGCGTGGGGTTTCGCATGGCGATCGGGTGCTGGTGCATGCGCGCAACTCGCCTGCGATGTTCGAGACGATGTGGGCGTGCTGGATGGCAGGCGCGGTGTTCGTGCCGACCAATTTCCGGCTGACGCCGGCCGAGGTCGGTTATCTGGCTTCTTCCTCCGGGGCGGCGTGGCAGATCTTCGATCGTGAGTTCGCAGGGCATGCCGAGGCGGCGGTAAATGATGATGTGCTGATGCAGTGGTGGATGGAGGACTGGGACGAATTCGCGTTGTTCGGCGAGCCTATGGCGCGGCCGGCGGATGTGGATCGTGATGATTGCTGTTGGTTCTTCTACACGTCTGGCACCACCGGTCGGCCGAAGGCGGGGATGCTCAGCCACGGGCAGATGGGGTTCGTGGTCAACAATCATCTGTGCGACCTGATGCCCGGGACCACCGAGCGCGATGCCTCGTTGGTGATCGCGCCGTTGTCGCATGGGGCGGGTGTTCACGCGCTGTCGCAGGTGGCGCGCGGGGTGCCGAGCATTCTGCCGGTGGGCGAGCGTTTCGATGCGGCTGAGATGTGGGCGCTGGTGGAGCGGCATCGGGTGACGAACATGTTCACGGTGCCGACCATCGTGAACATGTTGTGCCGGCATGAATCGGTGGATCGCTTCGATCATTCGTCGCTGCGCTACGTGATCTATGCGGGGGCGCCGATGTATCGGGCGGACCAGGTGCATGCGTTGCAGAAGCTTGGGTCTGTTCTGGTGCAGTATTTTGGATTGGGTGAGGTGACGGGTAATATTACGGTGCTGCCGCCGTCCATGCACAGCGTGGGGGAAAACGATCTGCCGCCGAATACCTGCGGCTATGCCCGGACAGGCATGGAGATTGCCATTTTGAACGTTGATGGCGGACATCTGGCGCCTGGTGAGACCGGTGAGATCTGCGTGCGGGGGCCGGCTGTCTTTTCGGGATATTTCAACAATCCCGAGGCCAATGCCAAGGCTTTCGCGCATGGATGGTTTCACACCGGGGATCTTGGGCATCTCGATGAGCGTGGATTTCTATCGATCACCGGGCGGTCGTCGGACATGTACATCTCGGGCGGATCGAACGTGTATCCGCGCGAGATCGAGGAGGCGCTGCTGACGCATCCGGCCATTGCCGAGGCGTGCGTGGTGGGCTTGCCGGATGAGAAGTGGGGCGAGAGTGGGGTGGCGGTGCTGGTGGTGCGCAACGGTCAAAGAATCAATCTTGGCGAGTTGCTGGCGCATCTGAAGGGGCGGATTGCGTCGTATAAAATGCCGGCGCGGGTGGTGGTGTGGGAGAGCCTGCCGAAATCCGGCTATGGCAAGGTGGTCAAGAAGGATGTGATCGCGCTGCTGCTGCAATAGCGGCGGCGCGCTGGCCTTCGTTCCAGGCGCCGCCGACGGTGCCGGCCAGGCCGTTTTGGGCGGTGGCTTCGCCGGCGAAGATGAGGCGGCCGTTGGCCATCGGGGTGGCCAGAATGGCGCGGGAGTTGGCGTGTCCTGCCCGGGCGTAGGCGTAGGCGCCGCCGTGCAAGGGGTCGTTGTGCCAGTCGGTGACGATGGCTTCCCCCAAGGCGTTGTTGGCGCGGTCTCCGAACCAGGTGTGCAGTCTCTGGCGCACATAGGAGATGGTCGCGGCCTCGCCCTGGCTGGCAAGTTCCCATGCCGGGGGGCCGCCGATGAAGGCCACGACGTGGTCGGCGCCGCTGGGCCAGGCGAGCAACGAGAGCATGGGCTCGCCGCGCGCAATACGGGCGGTGACGCTTTCGTCGGGTCGCAGGCCGAGGCGGTCCGGGCCGGTGGCGCGAAGGACTATCTTTGTCAGAAGGCCCATCGGGAGGTTGCCGAGCGCTTCGGCGTGGGTGTTGGGAAGCACCGGGGTGAAGCGGATGCGTTTGGCGGCGGCAGTTGAGACGGTGATGACGCAGGCGCTGGCTGAAATGTCGCCTGCCTGGGTGGTGGCAACGATTTCGCCGGACCAGTCGATGGCCGAAACCTCAGTGTTCAGTGAGATGGGGCCTGCATTTTCGGCCAGCGTTGTGGCGACGAAATGTCCGATGCCGCCTGAAATGTGCAGGTTTTCACCTTCCAGTTCGTTGCAGCGCCAGTCGATGACGCTCAAATCGTCTGGGTCGGCGGCGGCGATCTGGCAGGCCTCCCAGGCTTCGATGCTGGCGGTCCAGGGATCGGCGCGCAGAGGGGCGATGGCGTTGGCGATGGCGATGTCGCGGGTTTCGGCACCTGCCATCTTTTCGAAGTGTTCGTAGGCCTTGGCGCGTTCGGCGAGTTGGGCTGGGGTTGCGATGTCGTGGCCGATCATCACCCGCCGGGTGCGAACGTGGTCGGCGTTGATCAGCTTGCATCCGGCGGCGCGCGCGAAGTCGGCAATTGGGTTGCGCGCGGCGGCGTGCAGCCAACTGGCGCCGTGATCGAAAGCGTGATGGCCGATTCTGGTGGTGTAGGCGCGGCCGCTGACGCGGTTGGCGGCCTCGACCACCACGCAGTCGATGCCGGCGGCGCGCAAGGATGTGGCGGCGGACAGGCCGGCGACGCCGGCGCCGATGACGAGGACGGGGAGATTCTTCATCAGCGTTCAACCATCGATGGTGATTCCAGTTGCCTCGGCGGCCATGTCGATGGCGGCCTGGAGGTCTGCCTGGTCGTTGGCGTGAATGCGGAACAGGGGCTGGCCGGTGTGGACCCGGGACAGGTGGCCGACCAAGAGGTCGAGCCCGGCCGCCTTGTCGGCTGGTGCGCCGGCGCGGCGCGCGATGGCGCCGATACGGGCACCATCGATGGCGCTGGCCGTTCCATCGGCTGACGATGTCACGGCATGGATCAGCCGGGCTGGCGGCGTTGGGGCCTGGCGTCCCTGCGCGTCAATGATATGGGCCATGGCCAATCGAGCGGCGCCGGAGGTTAGCAGGGCCTCGGCGCGGGCTGGGCCGTCCGGGCCGGTCCAGCCGAGCATGATGCCGGCGAACAGCAGCGCTTTGGCGCGCAGGTCGGCGGGGGCCGCGGGGTCGCCGTCCAGCACCGCCAGGGCGTCGCGGGCTTCCAGAGCGGGGCCGATGCCACGACCGATGGGAGCGGTGCCGTCGGTGGCCAGCGTGTCCACGTGCAGGCCGAGTCGGGCGCCGATGCGGGTGAACAGCGCTCCCAGCGCCTCGGCCTCTGCACGGGTCGGCGTTTTGGCGGTGGGGCCGTAGGGAATGTCGATCACCACATGGGTGGCGCCGGCGGCGAGTTTTTTCGACAGGATGGAGGCCACGGCCCAGCGCTGGCTATCGATGCCGAGCGGGCGGGTGATGGCGTTCATCACGTCGTCAACCGTGGAGTGGTTGAGACGGCCATTCCACGCCAGCGCGCCGCGGGCATCGGCCACCACCTGACGCAATTCGCTCTGGCTGAGATCGACGCGGGCCAGGACCTCCATCGCATCGGCGGTGCCGGCGGCCGAGGTGATGGCGCGGGAACTGGTTTTGGGAATGGCGATGCCTGCGGCGGCCACGATGGGCACAACGATGAGCGAAATCCGGCTGCCGGCGACGCCGCCCATGGCGTGCTTGTCGGCCACGATCGGCTCGTTCCAGACCACCCGCGGCGTGGTGCGGGTGCGGGCGCGGGCCAGCGCCTTGATCTCGTCGTCGGTGAGCGAGGCGGAGGCGGCGACGAGGAAGGCGGCGGCCTCGCGCTCGTGGTAGCGGCCTTCGGCGATGTCGCGGATGACGTCGTCGAAGCCGTCCTCGTCCAGCGCCTCGCCGCGGAGTTTGGCGCGCAAGGCGGGCAGGCTGGTGGGGTCCTGGACGCGGTCGATTGCGACCCGGGCGCCCTCGGGCAGGCCCAATGTCCGAAACGCGTGATAGGATAGGCCGATTTGCTGCGGGCCCACGATGTCGTCGCGGTCGATGACGTGAACGCGGGCGCGAATGGCGTGGCCACCGCCGTGGATCTCCACCAGGCTTGGGCCGAGGAACTGGGCTGCCGGAACGGCGGTGCAGCCGGGATTCAGATAGGCGACGTTCTCGTGCCAGGTGGCGATCGGCACGGCGCGCACCGCGAGCCGGGGGCGCATGCCGGCGCGGAGTGCTGCCACAAGGCGGGCTGTGCCTTCGGCGACGGTGCCGTTGTTGTCGATGGTGACGGTGTCGGTGCTGCGCGGCAGGGCAGGCGGGTCGTAATCATGGACGCTTTCGGTGGCTTTGGCCCCCAGCAGCGATTGGCGGGCACGCTTGCGGGTGGGCGCAGTGGCGATCTGGATGACGCAGGCATCTGGCCAGGAGGCCAGCAGGGCGGGAAGGTCGTTGTGACGTGCTTCCGCCACGACGGCGTTGCCTTGGGCCAAGAGGGACGCGGCGTCTTCCGGCGGCGTGTTCTTAAAAATCCAGCCGGACTCGCCGGCCAGCGCGTCGTGCGCCCCTTGCAGCAGGGTGGTGCGGCCGGACGCTCCCGCCCCCATAATCAGAAACAGGCGACCAAGCTGCACGGGAGACCCTTTGGGCATGAGCTTAGAGAATAGACTGCGTTGGCGTGTGGTGTCATGCCGCGGCGTGGTGCTGGCGTTGGCGATGCTGCAGGCCGGCGCTGCGCCAGTGGGACATGACGTGGGGCATGCCGTGGGGCATGGCGGCCCGATCCGCGGGCTCTCGGCGTGGGGCGGGAAGGTGGTATCGGCGAGCTTCGACGGCTCGGCGGTTGTGTGGCCGGAGGGATTGGTGCTGCGTGGCATGAGGGCGCGGTGAATGCCGTGGCGTTCATGGACAACGGCCGAGTGGTGACGGGCGGTGCCGATGGTCGCGTGTTGATCTGGCGTGATGGCGCGGTGCTGGCGGAGCACCTGGGGCATACGGCGCCGGTGGCCGGGCTGGCCGTTCGCGACGGCCTTATCGCGTCGGCTTCCTGGGATGGGACGGCGCGGGTCTGGTCGCCGGGCGGTTCGGCGCGTGTGCTGGCCGGGCATGCCGGTCAGGTGAATGCCGTGGCCTTTGGGCCGGCCGGCGTGGTCACGGGTGGGTATGACGGCACGATCCGGCTGTGGCGCGACGACGGCTCGGCCGAGGTGATGCGGCTGGGTCCGCCGGTAAATGCGGTGGTGGTGGCCGGGGATGGCGAGATCGCGGCGGGCGGCGCGGATGGCGTGTTGCGGTTGGTTCATCCCGATGGCGCTGTCCGGTCTTTGGCGGTCGAGAGCACGCCGCTGTCGGGGGTGGCGTTATCGGTGGATGGTCGGTCGCTGGCGGTGGTGAGCCTGGGCGGTGCCGCGGTGGTGGTGGAGCGCGCGACGCTTGCGGTGCGGACGGTGTTTCTGGGAACCGAGCGCCCGCTTTGGGCGGTGGCGTGGGATGGCGATG
>JAYTHH010000170.1:0-1544 GCA_043732745.1 Rhodospirillales bacterium | reverse complement strand
ACGGGCGAAATCAACTATCCCTTCGTGTTCAGCCGCCTCGATGCGCTGGGTTATGGCGGCTGGATCGGCTGTGAATACAAACCCTCGGCGGCGGGCTTTGGCTGGCTGCGCCCTTATCTTGCAGAGCATGCGGCATGAGCACCATCGGGTTTATCGGTCTGGGCATCATGGGCCGGCCCATGGCGACGCACCTGGCCGCGGGCGGGCACACGCCGCTCATCTATCCGCTCATCTATAATTGCCTCCGCCGGCACCCGGCCTGAACGCGACGACCTGGACGCCCCCGTGTCTGGCGGAGAGGTCGGCGCCAAGGCGCCGAGCTTCATAATTATGATCGGTGGGCCGGAGCGGGCGTTTGCGGTGGTCGAGCCTGATAGGCAAGAACATCACGCTGGTCGGCCACAACGGCGATGGCCAGACGACGAAGGTCGCCAACCAGATCATCGTGGCGCTCACCATCGAGGCGGTGGGCGAGGCGCTACTATTCGCCTCCAAGGCCGGAGCCGACCCGGCGCGCGTGCGCACGGCATTGATGGGCGGTTTCGCCAACTCACGCATCTCCGTGTCTGTCCGGAAGTTTCCAGTGGGATTGCATAGTTTTCGGAGCCTGAGGCGGATGGAGACCAGTCGCAGGAAAGCGAGCGCGTTCCGACTGTGGTTTTTCCAATCCTTCGCCAGCCGGCGGCAGCGATCGAGCCAGGCGATGGTGCGCTCGACAAATCACCGTTTAGGCAGCACCACGAACCGGCCAGCATCGGATCGCTTGACGATCTCGACCTCAAGTTGGCTCATGGCCTGCTCCACCGCGTCTTTAAGCAGGATCCCTGATAGCCGGCGTCGGCGTATCGCTTACGCAGGAATGGAGACAGACCAAACAGCGTCGCTACGAGCAGCGCACCACCGTCGCGGTCTTGAAGACCGGCGGAATGCACGATGGCGTGCAGCATCAAGCCCCGGGTATCGACCAGCACATGGCGCTTCCTACCTTTGATCTTCTTGCCTGCGTCGAACTCGTGCGGATCGATGTAGGCCCCCCCCTTTTCGGCACTCTTGCCGCTCTGGGTGTCGATGATGGCGGCGGTCGGGCTGGCCTCGCAGCCCGCCTGCTCGCGGCAGGCGAGATAGAGCGCGTGGTGGATGCGCCCCAACGTACCACTCCACTCCCATAGCCACAGGTCGTCGTGCAGCATGCTGCGCGGCGGAAGGTCCTTCGGCACGGCGCGCTACTGGCAGCCGGTGCTGAGCATAGACATCAACCCGTTGACCACTTCGCGCAGGTCAACGGTACGCCAGCGTCCGCCCGGCTTGCTCGGCGGAATGCAGTGCTCAATCAACGCCCACTCGGCATCCGTTACGTCGCTGGGATAGCGCAGCTTGCTCCGGTCATACCGGCTGCGGTTCTCGTCCGTCCACATTCCCCTATCTCGTAAATCACGTCCGAAGATAGAGAATCACAATCACCATAAATGACTGAAGACCCTGCCGGATAGACACTTATGCGGCGCACCCTCGCACTCCTATGGTAGCCCTCTATCAGACTAATG
>JAYTHH010000169.1:0-5431 GCA_043732745.1 Rhodospirillales bacterium | reverse complement strand
TCATGCTGCGGCTCCCATTGTGACGCCTTCCAGGCGGTCTTCCAGCTCTTCGCCAGCGCGGCGAAGCAATTCGAGCATCTTGGCATCCGGCTGCCAGTAGTTCCGCTCATGCGCCTCGATCAGGCGGTTGGCGATCTTGCTGGATGCAGCCGGGTTCAGCTTTGCCAGACGCTCACGCATCGTGTCGTCGAGCATGTAGGTCTCGGTCAGCTTTTCGTAGATCCAGGGCGCCACCTGACCTGTGGTAGCGGACCAGCCCAAGGTGTTGGTGACTTGGGCTTCGATTTCGCGAACACCCTCGAAACCGTGCTTCAGCAGCGCGTCATACCATTTGGGGTTCAGCGCGCGGGTGCGGGTTTCAAGCGCCACCTGTTCGGACAGGCTGCGCACTGCACCGTCGCCGCGCGTCTGGTCGCCGATATAGACCGCCGCCGCAGTCCCACCACGGGCTTTGCGGACCGCGCGGGTGATGCCGCCGAGCGTGTCGAAATACTGGTCCACGGTGGTGACGCCAAGTTCGATACTGTCGAGATTCTGATAGGTGATCTCCACATGCGACAGCGCATCGGCCAGCACGGCGGTCTTCAACTGCGGCTTGCCATTGACACCATAGGCAAAGCCCTTGCGCTTGACGAAGGCGTCACCGAGTTCGTCCTCGTCGTTCCAGGCACCGGAATTGACCAACGCGTTGACGTTGGAGCCATAGGCGCTGTCGGCGTTGCCGAACACGCGAAGAGCGGCTTCCTCGATGTCGCAGCCGGTGGTGTTCATGAACGCCAGGGCGTGCTTGCGGATATAGTTCTGGTCGGCCGGCTCGTCTGCCTGCGCTGCCAGAAGCGCCGCCTCCGCCAAAAGGCTTGTCTGCATCGGCAACAGATCACGGAAAATGCCGGATAGGGTGATGACCACATCCACGCGCGGACGACCGATCGCCGACAGCGGCAGGAGTTGCGCGCCGCACAGGCGGCCGTAGCCGTCGATGCGTGGCTCAGCGCCCATCAGCCACAGCGCCTGGGCGATCGGGCCACCCTCGTTCTTCAGGTTGTCCGAGCCCCACAGCACCATTGCCACGGTCTCCGGCACGCCCAGGCCGTCCTGCGAATGTCGCGCGAGCAACCGCTCGGCCTGGCGGGCGCCGTCCTTCAGTGCGAACTGTGTGGGCAGGCGGAATGGATCGAAACCGTGCAGGTTGCGGCCAGTCGGCAGGATCGCTGTTGTGCGCAGCAGGTCACCGCCAGGCGCCGGACGTAGGAAGCCGCCATCCAACGCATGCAAAATCGCCGGAAGCTCGTTGTCCATCGCCAGCAACGCATCGAGCCGCGCCAGCTCGGCCGGGTCAGTGATCCCTGCAACCTCCAGCATTTCTTTGCGGGAGTCCGGACCCGGAGGTGCACCGACCACGTGCAGCCCGTCGGGGATGAGCGTGTATTCGAGCTCCAGCAGCGCCGGCCCCAGCAGATCAACCTTGGCCACCGCAGCCTCGCCCCATAGCGGCTCGGCCTCGGCCAGATCGACAGTGGCCGCCTGCGCCTGGATCACTTCAGCCAAAGACTGGCGCTGGTCGATATCCGAATCAGGTTCCATCTGACGCCAGCGATCCACGGATGATTTGAGATCGAGCAGGCCCTTGTAGAGCCCGGCCTTGGTAACCGGCGGGGTCAGATACGAAATCAACGAGGCGCCAACACGCCGCTTGGCCAGCATGCCTTCGGACGGATTGTTCGAGGCGTAAAGGTAAAAATTAGGAAGATTGCCGATAAGGCGATCCGGCCAGCAGGTGGACGACATGCCTGTCTGCTTGCCGGGCATGAACTCCAACGCGCCGTGAGTGCCGAAATGCAGCACCGCGTCGGCTTTGAAATCGTCTTCGATGAAGCGGTAGAACGCCGCGAACGCGTGCGTTGGCGCGAAGCTGCCTTCGAACAGCAGCCGCATCGGGTCGCCCTCGTAGCCGAAGCCGGGCTGCACGCCGATCATCACATTGCCAAACATGCCGCCGAGGATATGGATGGATTGCCCATCTGCATTCTGCCGGCCAGGCGCCGACCCCCAAACCTTCTCGATCTCGCCGAGCCATTTCTGATGTCCAACATGGCGATCCGTGCTGACCCTGGCGGAAACATTGGCCAAAGCACTATATTGGGCAGCATTGCCATGCAGGATGCCGTCGCGCAGAACGTCGACGGACTCGGGCACGTCGATCGTGTAGCCGGCCACCTTCATTGCCAGCATCGTGCGATGCAGTGATTCGAAGACCGACAGATACGCGGCGGTACCGGTATTGCCCGCATTCGGCGGAAAATTGAAGATGACGATGGCCACTTTACGCTCGGCCCTCATCGAACGACGCAGCGCCACCAGCTTACCCACCCGATCAGCCAACTTGTTGGCACGCTCTGGCTCGGACGCCATGCTGCGCGAGCAGGTGACGCCGTCGCAGCCCACGCATTTCGGCTCGTTTTCGGATTTGCCGCAACGACCACCGAAGGTCATCGGCATGATGGCGCCGTCAAGCTCGGGGATCGCCACCATCATCGTGGCCTCAACCGGCATCAATCCGCGCGGATCAGCGGACCAGCTCTTCAGGGTTTGGAATTCGACGGGATGAGCCCCGATATATGGCACGTCCAGACCGGCCAGCACTTCCTCGGCCGCTTCGGCATCGTTGTAGGCGGGGCCGCCCACGAGCGAGAATCCGGTCAGCGAAATCACCGCATCCACCGACGTCACGCCGTCTTTCTTAAAATAAGCCTCGATCGCGTCGCGCTGGTCGAGTCCACTGGCGAAGGCTGGCACAACATTCAGGCCGCGCGCCTCAAGCGCATCGATCACGCCATCGTAATGGCGCGAATTGGCCGACAGGATGTAGCTGCGCAGAACCAGAAGTCCGATCGTTCCTTTCTCGCCGGCCCCTGGCAGATTGGAAAGATTATCGGTGACACGCCCGGCCAGGCGGGGATGATACAGCCCCATATCGGGATATTCGACCGGCGGCAGCGCGCGCACCGTGGCCGCCGCCGCGGCGCGTTCGCCGGTGCTGTACTTGTTGACCAGCAGGCGCACCAGATTGGCGAAATTCTCTTCAGAGCCGCCAAGCCAGTATTGCAACGTCAGGAAATACGACCGCGCGTCCTGAGCGGTGCCCGGGATGAAGCGCAGCAGCTTTGGCAGTTGCTTGACCATCTTCATCTGCGTGCGGCCGCTGCTCTTGCCGCCCGTCTGCGCCGATTTCGGCTTCAGCTTCTTGAGCATCGCCATGATGCCCGTGGCTTCCTTGTCCATGGCGAACTTGCCGATCCGCGTCAGCCGCGTGATCTCGGTGCCGGACATCATGCAAATCATCGCATCGCACCCGTCACGCCGGGCGGCAAGGGCCGGCTGCACGGCGCGAATGTGATCGTCCAGGAACAGCATGGCCGCCAGCACGATATCGCCGCGGGCGATGTCGTCGCGGCAATGCGTCAAAGCCTCCGGGTCGCTGCCCCATTCGTCCGCCGCATGCACCACCAGTTCCAAACCCGGCAGTTCAGTCCGTAGAATTTGTTGCGCACGTGCCGCCGATCCCGCCAGCGCGCTATCCATCGTCACGATGACAAAGCGGATCGGCGTGGCGTTCATGTCAGCGGCTGAAATGGGATTTGGCGTCATAGATGGTGTCCACCGTTATGAGCGCGACGCCACGATCCTTGGCAAAACGCTCGGTGTTGCGGCGAGCCTTGCCGCGGACGAAGAAGGGAATCTTGCCAAGTTCTTTTTCGGCATCGGCGGTCCAGCCTGGCTCACCCACGATGGCAGGCGCTTCAAGCACGGCGATATCGCCCTCCCCCCCAAGTATCGGCGCTGGAACGGCGAGTGCGGCCGGCGCAGCCCCCAGATGCGACGGAGCGGCCGAGAATTCCGAGTCTTCGCGGAACATCCCCAACAGATGTTCCTCAAGCCCCATCATCAACGGATGAACCCAGCTGTCGAAAATGACGTTCGCACCCTCGAACCCCATCTGCGGCGCGTAGCGAGCCGGAAAGTCCTGCACATGCATCGGCGCCGAGATCATCGCGCACGGCACGCTCAGCCGCTTGGCGATGTGGCGCTCCATCTGGCTGCCCAGCACCAGTTCGGGATTGAGCGAAGCGACCTGGTCCTCGACATCCAGATAATCGTCTGTGATCAGCGCCTCCACGCCATACTGCTTGGCGGCTTCACGTACTTCGCGGGCAAATTCGCGGCTGTAGGTGCCCATGCCCACCACGGTGAAGCCAAGTTCCGTTTGTGCGATACGGGCGGCGGCGATCACGTGCGTGGCGTCGCCAAACACATACACTCTCTTGCCCGTGAGGTAGTTGCTATCGACCGAACGCGCATACCAAGGCATGTGCGAGTTGGCGTCCGCCAGCACGTCGGACGCATCGACGCCGGCCAGAGCGGCAACTTCGCCAATGAAGTCCCGCGTTGCCCCCACGCCGATCGGCACGGTTTTCGTCGATGCCTGGCCGAAGGTCTTGGCGAGATAGGTGGCCGTGACGCCAGCGATCTCCGGATACAGCACCACGTTGAAATCAGCATCGGCAAGTCGCGCCAAATCGGACGGGGCGGCGGTCAGCGGCGCTGTCACGTTGATGTCGATTCCCATGCGCCCGAGCAGGCCGGTGATCTCGCGAAGGTCATCACGATGGCGAAAGCCCAAAGCGGTCGGGCCGAGAATGTTACAGCGTGGGCAGGAAGACTTCGTGCGCTCCATCGGCACGGCGAAGGCGCGCACCAGGCGATAGAAGGTCTCCGCCGCGCCCCAGTTCTCCTTCTTCTGGTAGGCCGGCAATTCCACGGCCACCACCGGCACCGGCAGGTCCAGCGCACGGGCCAGCCCGCCGGGATCGTCCTGGATCAGTTCGGCGGTGCAGGACGCGCCGACCAGCAACGCCTCCGGCTTGAAGCGTTCATACGATGAGCGCACTGCGTTCTTGAACAGTTCGGCTGTGTCGCTGCCGAGATCGCGAGCCTGAAACGTGGTGTAGGTCACGGGCGGGCGGGCAGACCGGCGCTCGATCATGGTGAACAGCAGGTCGGCGTAGGTGTCGCCCTGCGGCGCATGCAGCACGTAGTGCAGGCCCTTCATTCCGGTGGCTACGCGCATCGCCCCCACATGCGGCGGTCCTTCATAGGTCCACAGGGTGAGTTGCATCGAGCTAAACCCGCAGCTTTGCGCGGCGCACGAGCGGGCGAGCGAACAGTTCGGCGAGGTCGGCGGCCTGGTCAAAGCCCTGGATGGGGGTGAACAGCAGCTCGATCGACCATTTGGTGGCAATGCCCTCCGCTTCGAGCGGATTCGCAAGGCCCAGGCCGCACACTACCAGATCCGGCCGTGCTTCCCGGCAGCGATCGAGCTGGCGCTCGACGTCCTGGCCTTCGCTCAACATCGTCCCAGCTGGCAGCAGAT
>JAYTHH010000168.1:0-5433 GCA_043732745.1 Rhodospirillales bacterium | reverse complement strand
AAGGCCTGTCCGAAGAGACCACCACCGGCGTGCATCGCCTGTGGGAGATGGCGAAGAACGGCAAGCTGAAGGTGCCGGCCATCAACGTGAACGACAGTGTCACGAAGTCTAAATTCGACAACCTGTATGGCTGCCGCGAGAGCCTGGTGGACGCGATCCGTCGCGGCACCGACGTGATGATGGCCGGCAAGGTCGCCATCGTGTGTGGCTTCGGCGACGTGGGCAAAGGCTCGGCGGCCTCTCTGCGCCAGGCTGGCTGCCGTGTGTTGGTGACCGAAATTGACCCGATCTGCGCTCTGCAGGCGGCGATGGAAGGCTATGAGGTCGTCACGTTGGAAGACGCCGCTCATCGCGGCGACATCTTCGTGACCGCCACTGGGAACGTGGATGTCATCACCATCGACGACATGCGCAAGATGAAGCACCGCGCGATCGTGGCCAATATCGGCCATTTCGATAGCGAGATTCAGATCGAGGCGCTGCGCAACTACAAGTGGGACAACGTGAAGCCGCAGGTGGACGAGGTTATATTCCCTGACGGCAAGCGCCTCATCGTGCTGTCCGAGGGGCGTCTGGTGAACCTGGGCAACGCCACCGGTCACCCCAGCTTCGTGATGTCGGCCAGCTTCACCAACCAGGTGCTCGCACAGCTTGAGCTGTGGACGGCTCCAGCCGGCAAGTATGAGAACCAGGTCTACACGCTGCCCAAGCATCTGGATGAGAAGGTAGCGGCACTGCATCTGGAGAAGGTTGGCGCCAAGCTGACGAAGCTTTCGCCGAAGCAGGCTGAATACATCGACACGCCCGTGTCCGGCCCGTTCAAGCACGAGCTCTATCGCTACTAAACACCAACACACGCACGGTCTTGTGATCAAAATCGTCTATATGACGATTTAATCATCGAACCGTGCACCCAATTGTCAACCTCGTTCGTTATAGCGCCCATAGAGTTGGAGGGCTGGATGACGGACGAGATGAACGCCTTGATTGCTGCCCTCGTTTCCATCGAACCCCTCACCAATGCCGTAAAGCTCGCGCTGGGTAACGTGCGTGAACCTTCGGCGATGGCCGATTACCTGTTCTTGGAACGTTGGGAGCGTTCGCCATCGCCCGGCGCCGCGTCGGCATTGCGGGTGATGCAGATCCGTCGCGCCAATCCGGCGCTGGCAGCCGCTTTGCGGGCAGAGCTCGCCACGGTCGACTGATCCTCGCAATCTTGCCTTGATATCTATGCTCTGGCAGCGTGCGCCCTCGTAACGGGAGGGCGGCAATGGCTGTTAACAAGGTGTATCCAAGTGCCGCGGCGGCTTTGGACGGCGTGATGCGCGACGGCATGATGATCATGTCGGGCGGCTTTGGATTGTGCGGCATCCCCTCGGTGCTGATCGAGGCCATCCGGGAGTCGGGCGCTACGGATCTCACCTGCATTTCCAACAACGCCGGCATCGACGATGCGGGCCTTGGGCTGTTGCTGGTCACGCGGCAGATCAAGAAGATGATCAGCTCCTATGTCGGCGAAAACGCCACGTTCGCGAAGCAGTTCCTCGCCGGCGAGCTTGAGATCGAGTTCAATCCGCAAGGCACCCTGGCCGAGCGCATCCGCGCCGGCGGCGCCGGAATCCCGGCGTTCTTTACGAAGACCGGCGTCGGCACCCAGGTCGCCGAGGGCAAGGAGATCCGTGAGTTCGACGGCGCCAAATACGTCATGGAACGTGGGCTATGGGCCGATCTTGCGGTCATTCACGCGTGGAAGGCGGATACCGAGGGTAATCTCGTATACCGAAAGACCGCGCGAAACTTCAATCCGATCATGGCCACCGCCGCCAGCATGGTCGTGGTGCAGGTGGAGCATCTGGTGCAGCCGGGCGAGATCGACCCTGATCACATCATTACCCCCGGCATCTACGTCAATCGCATCGTGCATGTGCCGAACGTCGAGAAGCGGATCGAGCAGCGCACCACGACTCCGCGCGCAGCAGCGTAAAGGAATAGAAAAATGCCATGGACCCGCGCCGAAATGGCTGCCCGCGCCGCCCGCGAACTGAAGGACGGCTACTACGTCAATCTCGGGATCGGTATTCCCACGCTGGTGGCCAACTACGTGCCCCCAGGCATGAACGTTCAGCTGCAAAGTGAAAACGGCATGCTCGGCATTGGCCCCTTCCCGCTTGAAGGCACCGAGGACGCCGATCTCATCAACGCCGGCAAGCAGACGGTGAGCGAGTTGCCCACGACCAGCTATTTCGATTCCGCCGCCAGTTTTGCCATGGTCCGCGGCGGACATATCGACCTGTCGATCCTGGGCGCCCTTCAGGTGGCCGAGAACGGCGACCTAGCGAACTGGATGATCCCGGGGAAGATGGTGAAGGGGATGGGCGGCGCGATGGATCTGGTGGCCGGTGTGAAGCGCGTTGTGGTGCTGATGGAGCATACTGCGGGCGGCAAGCCGAAGCTGCTCAAGGCTTGCACGCTGCCGCTGACGGGCGCGGGCGTTGTGGACATGGTGGTGACTGAATTGGGCGTGTTCGATATCACACCCGATGGCGTGGTGCTGGTCGATATGGCGCCGGGTGTGACGTTGCCCGAGATCGAAGACAAGACCGAGGCGAGCTTCACGGTGCATCCGAATCTAGAGCTTACCGCGTAGACCCGGCGTTGCCCGACCTTCTACAAGGACTTGATAAGCTTCCTCATAACCGGCCGGGTCCTGGTGTTTCCATGCCTCCAACCCGGCCGGATCGAGCGCGTGCCATCCGCGGGTGGCGCGGAGAAACTCGATGAACGCGGCCTGTTCGGAGCAGGCTTCGGCTTCGTCATTCGGGTGCCACATGACAAACCTTTCGGTGGGGGCCTTGATCCCGGATGCAACGGGGTCTATATCGCCGCCTCCCTTGATGAGGGAACGGCTCCTTCGCCCAACGAAGGTAGCATGCGGTGATGTGGGGCTGTAGCTCAGTTGGGAGAGCGCCTGAATGGCATTCAGGAGGTCAGCGGTTCGATCCCGCTCAGCTCCACCATTTTCCGCATCTGAAATCTCCCGTGGTTGTGCCAGAATGTGTATGTGATAGTCTCAGCGCAGGCCGGGGCCTGGTCCACAGAATAAAGATTGCTTTGTCCTGATATTGGCCGGGTATGGCTTTCGCTTCGAGAGTCTCCGGTTGTCCTGAAGGTGCCGGAAATGGCCGGTTCAATTCTTCTTTTCTCGGACGCCGCTTTGAACATGGCGAAAGCCATGGTGGCCGCGTCGAATGAACCTCTACTACTGCTGGATCTTGAGCTGTATGTGATCGCGGCAAGCCCGTCCTTTTGCCGTGCTTTCGCCGTTGGACCGCTGCCCGCGGCCGGAATCCGGCTGACGCAGCTTGGCGCTGGCGAATGGGGCCTGTCCGGCCTCACGTCTTTGCTCCGCGCGGTGGGCAACAATGCGAAGATCGACGATTACGCGATGGATCTGCGACGCAAAGGAGTCCCCGATCGGAATCTTCTGCTGCACGCCCATCGCCTGACGTCGATCGACGAAGATGAGGTCCGCCTGCTGCTGGCCGTCACTGACATGACCGGCGCGCGCGAGCTGGAAAAGGCGCGCGATCAGGCATTGGCCAACAAATCCGTGCTGCTGCAGGAATTGCAGCACCGTATGGCGAACAGCCTGCAGATTATCGCCAGCGTGTTGATGCTGAGCGCCAAGCGCTCACAGTCTCATGAGGGTCGCACCCAGTTGCGTGAAGCACATCATCGGGTGATGTCGGTGGCCGCGATGCAGAAGTATCTCTCGGCGACCAGCATCACCGACGTACCGCTTCGGAAATATTTCACCGAACTGTGTCAAAGCGTTGGCGCCTCGATGATCCATGACGCGGCAGTGATCACCCTCAATGTCACGGCGGATGACTCGGGAAGCAGTGCCGATGTGTCGGTCAGCCTGGGGCTGATCGTCACGGAGCTGGTGATCAACGCGCTCAAGCATGCGTTTCCGGACAACCGGAAGGGCGTCATTTCGGTTGATTATCGCAAGGCGGGCGCCGGCTGGGTGCTGTCGATCTCCGACAACGGCGTGGGCATGAAGTCCCCCACATTATCGGGGCCGCGAACCTCAGGGCTCGGCACCAGCATCGTGACGGCGCTTGCCACGCAACTGAAGGCCGATGTTACGGTATCGGACAACAAACCTGGCACCTGCGTGCGGGTGTCGCATATCGACATGCCGGCCAAGGTCGCTGTCGTTTAAGAGGTTGCCGCCATAGAGACTTCGACTCCCGCTTGGAGCGCTCTTATTTGCTTTTACTGAAGACGGGGCCCTATTCGCATCCTTGCTAGTGCTGGCGACGCGCAACCGGTTCGTGGAGCTGGTGCTGTGCTGCGCCATGCTTTGTGCAGCCAGCCTGCTGTCGGCGTCGCCACCGGGGCTTCACGAACAGCCCTGGTGGCCCTTGGCCTTGCAGTCGGATTTTTCTAATTTGGCGGATCATAATCTGCGCTTCGAGGTTCAGAATGCGGTGCTTGCACTGGCAGGCGCGATGCTGCTGCTGTTGCTGGCCATCTGGCTGCGGCGGGTGTTGCTCCTGCTTAGCAGTCTGGCGGCCGTCTGGTTCGCGTCACGGTTTTTGAGGCTGCTTGTGGTGCCGGCTGAGTCTACCGTGATGCCGATCTGACGGCTCCATCTCTGTGGGAGCATCCCGCTGGCCAGTTGTCCTGGTAGATCACCGATGGCACACGCGGGCCCGCCGGCCGCGAGCTGATGCCGGGTTTTGTCAACTGGATCCATGCCCGCACATGCTGGGCGTTGATCGATTTCCTGTACGCCAACAATCCCTACGGCTCGGCCTTGGCCCGGGTTCACCGTCATTAAAAGGAATTTCCATGCGTTTTCTTGCTGTTGCGCTCGCCCTTGTGTTGGCCAGCCCGGCCTTGGCACAGCCTCCTTCCGTCTCGGTGCAGAACGCCTGGGCGCGGGCCACCACCGCCAGCCAGAAGGTGGGCGGCGTATTTCTCACGTTGACCGACACGGGCGGACCGGACCGTTTGGTCTCCGCCAGCAGTCCGATAGCCGACATGCTGGAGCTGCATGAGACGGTCGCCGAGGGCGACGTGATGAAGATGCGGCCGGTGCTGGTGCTGCCGTTGGCACCCGGGCAGACGGTGGAGTTCAGGCCCGGCAGCTATCATCTGATGGCGATGGGCCTGAAACAGCAACTCAAGCCCGGCGCGACTTTCCCGGTGACGCTGGTTTTCGAGAAGGCTCCGCCGGTGACGGTCACCGCCACGGTCGGCACCGCCGGCGCTTCAGGCCCTGCGATGGATCATGGAGCGATGGATCACGGGACGATGGATCACGGGACGATGGATCACGGGGCGATGCACAAGATGCCGTAGGTTTGGTTCAGTCCGGTTCACGAGGACCAGATTGGGTCTTTGAGCTTGGCCACGAAGGCC
>JAYTHH010000167.1:0-5459 GCA_043732745.1 Rhodospirillales bacterium | reverse complement strand
GCGCAGAGCCCAGTTCGAAAGTCGGTTCCATGAAAGTTCGCAACAGCCTCAAATCGGCAAAGATTCGTGACAAGAACTGTCGCGTCGTTCGCCGCAGGGGGCGCGTCTATGTCATCAACAAGAAGAACCCGCGCATGAAGGCTCGCCAGGGCTGAATTCCGGCCGCGTCACGCGACTGCGTGATGCCAGCTTCTCGCAAGGGGTCTGCCGGTTCTGCCGGCGGACCCCTTTGGCGTTGGCCATCCGCATACCCGCGTTGTTCTCACGCTGCGTCCATCTTGTCGAAACCGGCGAGCGGCGGCACATGTATAGTTGGGCCGTTGATGGCAGGGGTGTGAACGATCATGATCGCGCAATATGAACCGAAGCCGGATGTGATGGCTCGGCGCAAGCAGATCCTGGAGGGCCTGCGCCGAATTCTTCCCGCAACCGGCGTGATCGGTGAGACGCTGCGTCTGAAGCCGTATGAAACCGACGGGCTGTCCGCGTATCGCCAACCTCCGTTGGCCGTGGCTTTGCCGGAGACGACCGAACAGGTGGCTGCTGTGATGGCGTTTTGCCATGCTGAAGGCGTGCGTGTGGTGCCGCGTGGCGCCGGCACCTCGCTGTCCGGCGGGGCGTTGCCGATGGCCGATTCGGTGGTTCTTGGGCTGATGCGAATGAACCGCATCCTCGACATCCACTATGCCGACCGTTTCGCCGTGGTGCAGGCCGGCGTCACCAATATCGGCATCACCCAGGCGGTTTCCGAGCGTGACTTCTTCTATGCGCCGGATCCATCGAGCCAGCTCGCCTGCATGATCGGCGGCAATGTGATGATGAATTCCGGCGGCGCACATTGCCTGCGCTACGGCGTGACAGCCAACAACCTGCTGGGCCTCAAGATCGTCACCGTGCAGGGTGAAATCATCGATATCGGCGGCGAGCATTGCGACTCGGTGGGCTATGACTGGCTGGGTCTGCTGACCGGCAGTGAGGGGCAGTTGGCTTTGGTCACTGAGGTGACCGTGCGAATCCTGCGCAGCCCCGAGGGCCAGCGCGCCATGCTGGCGGCATTCGACGGCATCGAGATCGCCGGGAGCTGCGTGGACGCCATCATTTCGTCCGGCATCATCCCGGTGGCGTTGGAATTCATGGACCGGCCTTGCATCCATGCCTGCGAGGCCTTCGCCCATGCCGGCTATCCCATGGATGCCGAGGCCATGCTGATCATCGAGGTCGAGGGCAGCGTGGCCGAGCAGGACGAGTTGCTGGGTCGCATCAAGGAGATCTGCCGCAGGTTCAATCCGATCAGCCTCAAGGTGTCCGAATCGGTCGAGGAGAGCCTGGCGATCTGGAAGGGCCGCAAAGGCGCGTTCGGCGCCGTCGGCCGGATCAGCCCAGATTATCTGTGTATGGACGGCACGATCCCCACCTCGCAACTTGCCTTCGTGCTGCGCCGGATCGGCGAGATGAGTGCGGAATGTGGCCTGGCGGTGGCCAACGTGTTCCATGCCGGCGACGGAAACCTGCACCCGCTGATCATGTTTGATGCCAACGACGAGGCGAGCTTCCACACGGCCGAGAAGTTTGGCGCCGACATCCTGCGGCTGTGCGTCGAGGTCGGCGGCTGCCTGACCGGCGAGCACGGGGTGGGTGTGGAGAAGCGGGATTTGATGGGTGTGCAGTTCACCGAGATCGAACTGGACCAGCAGCGCCGCATCAAATCGGCGTTCGATCCGGACTGGCTGCTCAACCCGTCCAAGGTGTTCCCACTCAAATTGCCCGCCCGGGAAGCTGCCTAGATGCAGCAATCGCCGGCCAGCGAGGCGGCTCTGGCCATTGATATCAGGGCTGCCTATGCCGAGGGCGAGCCGATCTCGGTTTGCGGCAATGACAGCAAAGCGGGGCTACTGCGACCGGTGCAGGCCGCTCGGACCCTGTCGACCAGCGAGATTTCGGGAATTTCGCTGTATTCGCCGAGCGAGCTGATCATCTCGGCCGGCGCTGGCACCAAGGTGTCCGAGATCGAGGCAATTCTTGCGGCGCAGGGCCAGCACCTGATCGCCGAACCGCCGGATTTTGCCGAAATTTATGGCACCGACCGGGAGCCGACCGTGGGTGGCATGGTCGCCGCCAACCTGTCTGGCTCACGCCGAGTCGCCTGGGGCGCCACGCGGGACCATGTGATGGGCGTTCGCGCGGTGAACGGCAGTGGCGAGGTGATCCGCGCCGGTGGGCGGGTGCTGAAGAACGTCACCGGGCTGGATATCTGCAAATTGCTCACCGGCAGCCACGGCACCCTGGCCGTGATGACCGAGATCACCCTCAAAGTGCTACCGACGCCGGAGCGCCGCGCCACGCTTGCGATCGCCGGGCTTGATCCTGCGCGGGGCGTCGCCGCCCTCTCGGCGGCACTGGGCTCGCCCTATGCGGTATCGGGCGCCGCGTATCTTCCGGCCGAGGCGGCGGCGCGCATGCCGATGCTGGCCTGGCTCGGCGGCAGTGTGACCTTGGCGCGGATCGAGGATTTTGCCCCCTCCGTCACCTACCGGACCGACCGGCTCCGTTGTGACCTGGCGTCGTTCGGCGCCGGCGAAGTGCTGGATGATGGCGCCACCCGTGCCTTGTGGTCGGCCATCGGCAATGCAGCGCCCCTGGGGGCAGAACCGGGGCAGGCGGTCTGGCGGGTTTCGGTGCGGCCTTCGTCCGGCCCCGCCGTGGCTGCCGCGCTGCAACAGGCGTTCGGCGCGCAGTGGTTTATGGATTGGGGCGGCGGGCTGGTCTGGATCTCGGGCCCCGCAACCTCTGCGGCGCATGCTGAAGTGGCGGATGTGGCCCAGGCTGCCGGCGGCACCTGGATTTTATTCCGGGGGCCTGACACGTTGCGTGCGGCGCTTGATGTGATCCCGCCTGAACCTGCGCCGCTGGCGCGCATCAGCCGGCGCGTCAAGGCGGCGTTCGACCCCAAGGGCATTCTCAATCCAGGCCGCATGCGCGCGGGTTTCTGACACTTCCGAAGGAGGCAAAGATGGACTACCGGCTCACTACATTGGCAACCGTTATCGTGTTCGCCATTGCCCTCGTCATCGGCGTGGTCTCGGCGATGCTCTTCAGGGACGGCGTGCGTCGTACCGTCTGGGCCTGCGTCGTCACCGGGGTGTTCGTGATCGCCGGGTGCGCGGCCGTGCTGTTCGAATTCTCCTGGATGTTCTCGCAGCCCGACCGTGTGATCGCGCAGGCCGTGGCTGTGGGTGCCGCGATGGTTGCTGTCACATTCACCATCCGCGCGTCCGCCTGAGAATTCATCACGATGCAAACCCTGTTTTCCGCCGAGCAGCTGCGTGACCCCGATACCGCATCGTCCAACCAGGTTCTGCGCACGTGCGTGCATTGCGGCTTCTGCACCGCCACGTGCCCCACCTTCCTGCTGTTGGGCGACGAGCTTGATAGCCCGCGCGGCCGGATCTACCTGATCAAGGACATGCTCGAATCGGGCCGTCCCGCCACCGAGGAGGTGGTGCGGCATGTGGATCGGTGCCTGTCGTGCCTGTCTTGCATGACGACGTGCCCGTCTGGCGTGAACTACATGCATCTGGTGGATCACGCGCGTACTTATATTCAGAATACGTATCGCAGGCCCTGGCATGAGCGGCTGCTGCGCCACGCGTTGAAGCTAGTGCTGCCGCATCCGCGACGGATGCGCATAGCGTTGCTCGGCGCGTCCCTCGCGTGGCCGTTGGGCCTGTTGTTGCCGAAGCGCGGCATCTTCTTTCAGCGGCTTCGCGCGATGCTGGCGCTGGCACCGAAGCGCGTGGCGCCTGCAAGTTCGGTGGAGCGGCCGCAGATCCATGCTGCGATTGGCACCAGGCGGGGCAGGGTGGCGTTGCTCGCCGGCTGCGCGCAGCAAGTGCTGGCGCCGCAGATCAATCAGGCCACCATTCGCCTGCTGACGCGCATGGGCATCGAGGTGGTTGTGGCCAAGGGCGCTGGGTGCTGTGGAGCGCTGACGCACCACATGGGGCTGCACGACCCGGCCATGGCATCGGCGCGCGCCAACATTGCGGCCTGGACCGCGGAGATCGACGGCGCCGGGCTCGATGCCATCGTCATCAACACGTCCGGCTGCGGTACCACGGTGAAGGATTACGGCTTCATGTTCCGCACCGAGGCCGAGCGGCCCCAAGCGGAACTTGTCTCTGCGCTCGCCTGCGATATCAGCGAATATCTTGCTCGGCTCGGTTATGCGCCGACACGGCCGAAGCCGGGTCTGACGGTGGCCTATCATGCCGCGTGCAGCCTCCAGCACGGCCAGAAGATCACCACCGAGCCCAAGGCGCTGCTCCAGGCCGCGGGTTTCACGGTGGCGGTGCCGAAGGAGTCGCATATCTGTTGCGGCTCCGCCGGCACCTACAACCTGATGCAGCCGGAAATCGCCGGCCAGCTTCGTGCACGCAAGCTGGAGAATCTTGAAGCGGTGAAACCTGATCTGATCGCCGCTGGGAATATCGGCTGTATCACACAGCTCGCCGGGAAAACGCCTGTGGTGCACACGATCGAGCTGCTGGACTGGATGGCTGGTGGGCCCGAGCCGGTGGGACTCCCGGCCCGGCACTAATCGCGCTTGCATCGGGGGCTTCTATTGGGCGAGCATCGCGCATGCGCATGATCCTGGTATTTTTGGTTTTGCTTGCCGCCCCCGCTTTGGCCCAGCCGAAGCCGGAAGCACCGAAACCCGAGCTTGAACAGTTGCTGACCGCGCTGGCGTTGGCGCCGATCGAGGAGGTGGCGGCCCGGATGGAGGCGCGCATCTCCCAGTTATGGGTGCGCGCCGGCGGGCCGACCGCGGGGCTGCTGATGGCGCGCGGTTCCCGCAATCTGGCCTCCGGCGATTCAGGCGAGGCGATCCAGGATTTCGACGCGGCGCTGGCGCTCGACCCCAACCTCACCGATGCTTTCGGATGGCGGGCGATGGCGCGGTATCACGCCGGCGACGTCACAGGCGCGGTGCGTGATCTCGAAGAAACGCTACGGCGGGAACCCCGCCATTTCGGCGCCTGGCGCAGTCTATCCGGACTGGCGGAGGCGCAGGGAAATTTCCCGGGGGCGTTGGCCGCTTGGCAGAAACTTTTGGAGGTCGATCCGAAGACGTCAGGTGGGCAAAGTCACCTCAAGGATCTTTTGAAGAAGGTGGAGGGTGAGGATAGCTGAAAGAGACCTAGCAGCCTGTCGGATTGGCCTAATTTTATGTCCCACCTTAAAATTTTAGCCAATAAAGCGAGTAATAATTGATATAATATTACAATATTTTCGTGCGATTTGGTCTAATATTTCGTCAATCGCCTGAAGCTATCAGGCTGCTAGAGCCTGATAGCTTCAGGTAGATGAAGCTATTAGGCTCTAGGTTCCTGTTTTAACGAACAATTGTATCGCGCGGTTGATTCGACCTCAGGCGATATTGCTCTAAGGTGGCGGGGTGT
>JAYTHH010000166.1:0-1555 GCA_043732745.1 Rhodospirillales bacterium | reverse complement strand
CCCTGGATCACCGCAGGACGATCCGGCAGCCGGCGCGCCGTGTTCAGCAGCAGGCTCGCCAGATTGGCGGCGGGGATCGGCGCCCCGCCAATGTTCGTCTTCATCGGCTTAACGCCGATATTCGTCTTCAGGACAACCGCTCAAGCACAGAGACGTAGTTGGCCACCGCCGCCCCGCCCATGTTGAACACCCCCGCGATGTCCGCAAGAGGCAACTGCATATCGCCAGCCTGCCCAGTCAACTGCATCGCCGCGATCGCATGCATGGATACCCCGGTGGCCCCGATCGGATGCCCCTTCGACTTCAACCCGCCAGAGCGATTGATCGGCAATTTTCCAGTCTTCGTCGTCCAACCCTCAAGGATCGCCCGCTTCCCCTCGCCCGGCGCCGTCAAACCCATCGCCTCGTATTCCAACAATTCGGCGATGGTGAAACAGTCATGCGTCTCCACGAAGGATAGGTCGCCCAGCCCGATCCCGGCCTCCGAAAACGCCTTCTGCCACGCCAGCGCCGCGCCCTCGAACGCCGTCGGATCACGTCGCGACAACGGCAGAAAATCGTTCACCTGCACGGCGGCACGGAATTTTATGGCTTTGCCCAGCGCGCGCGCTGTTTCCTCGTCGGCAATGACCAAGGCAGCAGCCCCATCGGAGACCAGCGAGCAATCGGTGCGCTTCAGCGGCGGGGCGACGTAGGGGTTTTTCTCGCTGACCTCGCGGCAGAACGCATATCCCAAATCCTTGCGCATTTGGGCATAGGGGTTGTCCACGCCATTGGCGTGGTTCTTGGCCGCAATCGCCGCAAGCGCGTCCGACTGGTCGCCATATTTCTGAAAATACCGCTCGGCGATCCGCCCGAACACACCAGCAAACCCGGCAGGAATGTCACCTTCCTCGGCGCGATAGCTGGCGTTGAGCAGAATATCGCCCACAACCGCCGTCGGCGTCGCCGTCATCTTCTCCGCACCCACCACCAGCGCGATGCGCCCGCGCCCGGCCGCGATCCAATCCCGCGCCCCATGAATGGCGGCTGTCCCGGTGGCACACGCATTCTCATACCGCGTCGCCGGCTTGAACCGCAGCTCCGGCACCGACTGAAACACCAGCGAGGACGGAAAATCCTGCTTGGAAAACCCGTTGTTGAACACCCCCACGAACACGCCGTCGATCTCCGAAGGCGCCACGCCGGCATCCTCGATGGCGGCGCGGGCCACCCCAGCGATCAGCGCCTCCACATCAGGCGCCTCAGACTTGCCGAACTTGCTGTGCGCCCAGCCGACGATGCAGGCCTCGCTCATGTTCCGTCTCCTAATTTCGTCATAAACTTGGCCCTGTCGGAGGTTTCGATCAAGCGCGCGCCAATGTCCGCCCCCGGATCAAATCGGCCGCCTTCTCCCCGATCATGATGCACGCCGCGTTGGTATTGCCCGAAACCAGCGTCGGCATCACAGACGCATCCGCCACCCGGAGACCCGTCACCCCATGCACGCGCAGCTGCCCGTCCACCACAGCCATCGCGTCGCGCCCCATCTTCGCGGTGCCGCTGGGGTGGTAGA
>JAYTHH010000165.1:0-1556 GCA_043732745.1 Rhodospirillales bacterium | reverse complement strand
CGAATACACGCGCAGCCTCACGACGGCTGCGGCCCTCCAGGAATACAAAACGTTGAACGGCGGCGTAGACCTCCACGGCAAACATCCCCGGCCGCCCCCAAAGGGAACAGCCTAACCAATGGCCGGATTTTACTCCGCCCGCATCAGCACAAAGCCGACGCTCCATTGGCCTGGTTTGTCACCGCCGTGCACAGTCCAATCCCATTTTAAATGATGCCCTTGTTCTGGTTCACATGATTGCGTAATCGGAAAATCTCACCAATACTGTTTCGACCGATTTGGTTTGACAGGGTCGGCAAGGAGCAAGTCATGCGCCGTTGGTCGGTCATCCTGCTTATTCTGTGCAGCCTGCCGGCCCGCGCGCAGACCACCTGCGACACGAAGATCCGCTTCGGCCAGGACCAACCGACCAACCAGGGCATCAACCCCACGGTGTTGCGGGATCTCACTCTTTGGTTGCGGGACTCGGCGCCGCAGGTCTTCTCGCTACAAATCTCCCATCAAGGGCGCATCGTGTATGCCATGCGCGCCCCCGGCATCGATCCCGACGATGCGCATTACCTCATGTCGGTCACCAAAAGCGTCACCTCCGCCCTGGTGGGCGCCGCGCTCGACCGGGGCCTGATCCAGAGCACCAACCAAAGCGTCACCGACCTCCTGCCACCAAATTCGCGCGCTATGGCCACTCCAGGCCTCTCCCGGGTTACGCTGAAAAACCTGCTCGCCATGTCCGCCCTAGATGCGCAGGTCCCTCCGCACGAGAACACCCAGGCTGCGCGCGACCGGCAGCAGCAGTTTTGGCAGGCCTCTAGCCGCTTCGCCTTCGCACTGCGCCAGCCCGTCCTGCCGAACCCCGGCGAGAATTTCCAATACACCGACATTACCCCGATGATCGCCACAGGTATCGTCCAGCACGCCACCGGCATGAGCCTGTTCGATTTTGCCCAACAGACCCTGTTCGGCCCGATGGGCTTCCGCAACGCCGAATGGATGCATCAGGATCCGTCTGGCTATGACAACGGCTCCTACGGCCTGCGACTACGCCCAGTCGACATGCAAAAATTCGGCATCCTCTTTCTCGCCAAGGGCTGTTGGGAGGGACGCCAATTGCTGTCGCGCGCTTGGGTTAAAACGTCGTTCACGTCCTGGATAAATTCTCACCCCGGACTGCGCGAGCCCAATTACGGCTGGTACTGGTGGAACGGCCGGTTCGCCCCTGGCTGGGTGGCGCACACCGCGCGTGGCTGGAAAGGCCAGCGCATCTCCATCTTCCCCGCCCAAGGCATCGTTGTGACAATGACGGCACTCGCCGAGGACGGCAGCGAGAACGCGATTTACGACACCGTCATCAAACGCTTCGTCATCCCCGCCATCGAAACCCGGTTGGCCGCTGCCAGCGCGGTCGCAGCCGCCCAGCGCGGCCTCGAAACCGCACTCGACGATCTTGCACGCTCGCCGTCCCGCCTGAAGCCCGGCATGGAGGAACGGATGATCCCGTCGAGCGCCGCCAAAATGCCGCACAGAAAGTTTCGGCCATGATGTCGGAAGAGCAAGAA
>JAYTHH010000164.1:0-1567 GCA_043732745.1 Rhodospirillales bacterium | reverse complement strand
GCACGCCGTCATCCCGGCCCTGCGCGCCTGGTTCGAGAGCGATCGGTTCTATGGCTGCGCGTTCATGAACGCCGCCGCCGAGCACACGAAGGGCGCCGACTCCCATCCCTGGCTGCGCGCGCTGACCAAGGCGCACCATGCCGAGATTCTCGGCCGCCTTGAAGCGCTGGCCATTGCAGCGAGTTATCCGGAGCCGTCGCTGCTGGCGCGGCAAATCCTGCTGGTCATGGATGGCGCCATAGCGGCGCTGATGGTCGGCGACGACGCTACTGTGCTGACGATCTCCGAACGCAACCTGCGGGCCGTGCTGGTACGCTGACGGGGTTACGCCGCCAGCAGCGCCAGGGTCACGCCGAGATCGGCACGCAGCGAATCCGGCAGCGCCCTTCGCACGGCGATCGTGCCTGCGCCGGCCGGCGTGAGAACCACGCGGGCACCCATCAGGCCCCTTGCCCGCGACGTGGTCGCCGAGTCCAGCAACGCCGCCTCGACATGTCCCTCGTTCAGCGCCTCGGCCAGGTCCTGCGTCACCGACCGCACCGCGACGCCCAGCCGTGCCGACACCGCAGCGGCCGGGACACCACCGACCCGGATCTCGGAGACATCGGCCTGCCATGCGGGCGTCCTTGCCCATAGCGGGCGGGCAACGAGCAGGAACGGCAAGGCCAGCAAGGGGCGGCGCGTCGGCATATGCGGTCTACTCCATCGGTTGCCGCCGGACGTGGGGGCCGATCGGCGAAAAGCTAGGGCGCGGCTTGGGTCTGGCTATTTGGCCAAATCGGGAATTCCGCGTTATTCATCAGGCCTCTAGAAGTGTCTCCGATCCCACTTCGATCTGAAGAAAGCTCTAGTTCAGGAACAGCTTGCCCGGGTTCATGATGCCGCGCGGGTCGATCGCTGCCTTCACCTGCCGCATAAGCGCCAGTGTTTCCGGCCCATGTTCCTGTTCCAGGAACTCACGCTTGCCGATGCCGACGCCATGCTCGCCGGAACAGGAGCCGCCCAACGCCAGCGCCCGCGCGACGATCTTCTTGTCCAGCGCCCAGGCGCGGTCGATCCCGTCCTCCGTGTTCGGGACCAGGATGACGGTGTGGAAGTTACCGTCGCCGACATGGCCCACGATGGGGGCGGTCAGGTCCGAGGCGAGGATGTCCTCCTTGGCGCCCATGATGAGGTCCGCAAGCCGGCTGATCGGCACGATGGCGTCCGTTGCGATGCCCTTATGGCCCGGCTTGAGCGCCAGGCACGCCCAGTAGGCGTCGTGGCGGGCCTTCCAAAGCCGGTTGCGCTCGGTGGCGTCGGATGCCCACTGGAACCCGTGCGCGCCGTATTCGGCCGTGATGTCCTGCGCCAGCGCCGCCTGCTCGGCCACGGCGCTGGTCGTGCCGTGGAATTCCAGGAGCAGGGTCGGAAGGTCGCGGTAGCCTTCCAGCTTCGAGAACGCGATGCAGGCGTTCATCTGAACGTCGTCCAGCAGCTCGATGCGGGCGATCGGGATGCCGGCCTGCAGGATCGCGATGACGCTCTCGACCGCGCCCGCCAGCGTGTCGAACTGGCAGATCGCGGC
>JAYTHH010000163.1:0-1572 GCA_043732745.1 Rhodospirillales bacterium | reverse complement strand
GCCAGTCGGCTCGCAGTGCCTCGATCCGCGGGCTCGTCGGCCATCCTGGGGCTGCGTCCTTGCCGTTGCAGCGAAGGAAAACGTGGCCGGCCGGATTGATTTGGTCGGTGCCCGCCCAGGACGTTTGGAAGATGCTCCAGCCGCCTTCGTCCGGCGTGCCCGCCTTGAACCGGCGTGACAGCGAGCTGGCCCAATCCATCGATGCCACTTCGAGATTGAGCCCGATGCGCTTCAGGACATCGGCCGTGACCTCGGACAGCGCCTTCACGCTGGTGATGTCCTGCGGCGCCATCAGCAGCACTTTTTCGCCCTTATAGCCGGCGGCGGCGATGTCTCGCTTGACCTTGTCCAGATCACGCGGCCCGGTCAGCGCTGCCATGCCGGCGCCGCTCGCCATCGGCGTGCCGGGGCAGAAATAGCCGACGCCGTCGTTCCAGCGGCTGCGGTCGTCGCCGTTCACCGCGATCATGTAGTCGCTCTGGATGATCGCGCCGAAGATGGCGCGGCGCATAGCCGGGTTGTTGAATGGCGCCAGGGTCTGGTTGAAGCGCATGGTGGCGATGGTGCCGGTGGGCACCACGACGCGTGTGGCCACGCCGCGCGCCTTTTTCAGCAGCGGCAGAAGATCGGCCTGCGGGGTGTAAAGTCAGTCGATCTCGCCCTGCTGCAAGGCGGCCGAGTATGTGGCGGGGTCTTGCAGGATGGTCCATTCCACGCGGTCGAAATTTACGATTTTACCGCCGGCGGTGCGCTGTGCCGGTTCCTGGCGTGGCGTGTACTTGTCGAATTTCCTGTAAACCACGCGCGCGCCGGCCACGCGTTCATCCGCCACATAGACGAACGGGCCGCTGCCGGTGGGATCGGTGATCGGCTTGGCGGGATCGGCTTCTGCGATGCGGGCCGGCATCACGCCGCACATCATGGGCGAGGTCTTGCTCAGCGCATCCGCCAGCAGCGGGAAAGGTGTTTTCAGGCGGACCAGAATGGTGCGGTCGTCCGGTGTGGTAATCTCGTCGATCGCGGCGGCCAACGCCTGGCCATACACATCGCGCCTGGCCCAGCGACGGATCGAGGCGGCGGCGTCGCGCGCCAGCACGCGTTCGCTGTCGTGGAACATCAGGCTGGGACGCAGCACCAAGCGCCACGCGAGGCCGTTCGCCTCGACGGAGTGGCCCTCCAGCATCTGTGGCTGCGCGGCGTGTAGACCTGGTCCTGGCCGAACAGCGTGTCGTACACCAGGAACCCGTGGTCGCGCGTTTAATACGCCGTCACCCAGGTGGGATCGAGGATCGCCGGATCGGCGTCCGGCACGATGCGCAGCACGCGCGAACCCTGGGCGCGGGCCACATGCGGAGCGGCGAGGCATGCTACGGAAGCGGCCAGGAACCGGCGACGCTGCATCGGATTTGTCCTCCGGATTGGTGCGATGCGAGTATGGCGCAAAGACGATGCGGGGAAAGCCATGGAATCGGTGGATGTGGTGGTGGTGGGCGCCGGCGTGGTAGGGATCGCCGTGGCCCGTGCGCTGGCGTTGGCCGGGCGCGAGGTGATCGTGCTCGACGCTGCCGAGGC
>JAYTHH010000162.1:0-5523 GCA_043732745.1 Rhodospirillales bacterium | reverse complement strand
GCAGCACGATGCGCGCCGAGGGCATGCCATCGGCGGTGCAGGATGCCACGGTCATCGCGTTGGGGTCGTTGATCTCGGTTTTGGACGCCTCGGCGAACCAGGTCGCAAACAGCGCAAACGGATCGGTGGCGTCCGTCGAGATGGCGGTGGAGGCTTCTGCGTTGGGCATCGATCGGTCTCCAAAGGGCCTGTTTAAATGCGCGCGCACGGCACGCTCCCGCAACCACCCTCTTGTCGTGGGCTGCCCCGCCATGCCACCACACCCCTTCGAGATAGATAAATAGTAGGATGATTGTCCATGCTTGAAGGCGAAAACGCCCGCTCCCCGGCACGAGGCAACCTCATGGCGGGCCGGCGTGGCTTGATCATGGGCGTGGCCAATGACCGCTCTATCGCCTGGGGCATTGCCGCCGCCTGCGCCGCCCAGGGCGCCGAACTGGCGTTCAGTTTCCAGGGCGATGCGCTGGAAAAGCGTGTGCGACCGCTCGCCGCCAGCGTGGGCGCCAAGATCGTGGTGCCGTGTGACGTGGCGGACGATTCCAGCATGGACGCGGCCTTCGCCAGCATCCGTGACGCCTGGCCGGAAGGCATCGATTTTCTGGTTCACGCCATCGGGTTCGCCGACAAGGCGTATCTGCGGGGCCGCTACGTGGACACGCCGCGGGAAGCGTTCCTACAGGCGCTGGATATTTCCTGCTTCAGCTTCACCGCCGTGGCCGCACGCGCCAGCGCTATGATGCGCCCGGGCGGCTCGCTGCTCACGCTGAGCTATCTCGGCGCCGAACGAGTGATGCCGCATTACAACGTGATGGGTGTGGCCAAGGCGGCGCTGGAGGCCTCGGTACGCTACCTCGCCGCCGATCTGGGCCGTAACAATATCCGCGTCAATGCCATCAGTGCCGGGCCGATTCGCACGCTGGCGGCATCCGGGATTGGCGATTTCCGCTATATTCTGAAGTGGAACCAATACAACTCGCCGTTGGAGCGCAACACGACCATCGAGGAGGTCGGTGGCGCCGGTCTTTATCTGTTGTCGAACCTGTCCTCCGGCGTGACCGGCGAAGTGCATCATGTCGACAGCGGCTATCACACCGTTGGCATGAAGAATCCCTCCGCCCCTGACATCAACGTCGAATAGATGTCGCACAACAGCTTCGGCCACCTGTTCCGCGTCACCACCTGGGGCGAAAGCCATGGGCCGGCGATCGGCTGCGTGGTCGATGGCTGTCCGCCGCGGATTGCGTTGACCGAGGCTGATATTCAGCCGTGGCTGGATCTGCGCCGGCCTGGTCAATCGAAGTTCACCACGCAGCGGCAGGAGCCGGACACCGTTCGCATCCTGTCCGGGGTGTTCGAGGGCCGCACGACGGGCACGCCGATCGCGCTCGGCATCGACAACGTTGATCAGCGTTCGCGCGACTACGGCGCCATCGCGCAGCAGTTTCGGCCTGGCCATGCTGACGTTACCTACGAGCTGAAATACGGTATTCGAGACTATCGCGGCGGTGGGCGATCTTCGGCGCGGGAGACCGCAATGCGGGTGGCGGCCGGCGCGGTGGCGCGGTTGATTCTGGACGGCATCACCATCCGCGGCGCGCTGGTGCAGATGGGGCCGCACGCGATCGACCGGTCGCGCTGGAGCTGGGATGCGGTGCGGGACAACCCTTTCTTCTGCCCGGACCCGGAAGCCGCCGTGCTGTGGGAGGCGTATCTTTCGGATATTCGGAAGTCTGGGTCTTCGTGCGGGGCAGTGATCGAGGTGGTGGCCGAAGGCGCGCCGCCCGGATTGGGGGCCCCGATCTACGGCAAGCTCGATGCCGATCTTGCGGCTGCTCTGATGAGCATCAATGCCGTCAAGGGTGTGGAGATCGGCGAGGGTTTCGCCGCAGCGAGCCTGTCCGGTGAGGAGAATGCCGACGAGATGCGCATGGACGGCGCGCGTGTCCGCTTCGGCTCCAATCGTGCCGGTGGTATTTTGGGCGGCATTTCGACTGGCCAGCCGATCGTGGCGCGCTTCGCGGTGAAGCCGACCAGCTCGATTCTCACGCCGCGCCAATCCGTCGATGTTGCAGGGACTGAGGTGGAGATCGTCACCAAAGGCCGCCACGACCCCTGCGTCGGCATCCGCGCCGTGCCGGTGGGTGAGGCGATGATGGCCTGCGTGCTGGCAGACCATCTGCTGCGTCATCGTGCGCAGAACCCAAATGCCCCACAGGTCGCTGTTCTGCCGCGCAACTGAATCCAAACTGCCGTGGTGTCGATATCATTGGTCACATGTCTGTCGAACTGAACGGTTCGGTTCAGTTGCCGCTCGCATGTGTAAAAGGAATATGTCAAAGACATTGTATTGCTGTTTTTGATCGCACTTTCGAGGTGACAGATGGCCTCAGTTTCGCCCACCGACGCGACCACCATCAAGGCGTTCATTGCCTGCGTCGGCTCGAAACTTTGGGGCCAACGAATGGAGTCTATCGCCCGTGAAGCGGCGCGCAGCCAACGCGTGGGGCGGGCATTGGCCCAGCAACACGCCATCGAGGTGACGATCGAGCGGCTTCGCCGCACTGGATTGGCCGCCACCGTCACGGCCGATCTGTGTGTGGTGCGCTTGACGCGGGAGGCTGTGGCGACCGACCGCGCGCTGAGCCCTGCCGGCCGTATCCGGTTTCGTGCGGCTCTGGCTGCGGCGATGGTGAATGAAAAAACCTTGGTGCCATTGTTCCACCTTCTGCGGACGGCAGCGCTTCAGCGTTCCCGCGGGTTTACCGTGCATTTCTCGGGCTTCGAGGACGAGGTGAGCTTCGATCTGCTGCTGACGCGTGACGGCGCGGAGGCGGAGATCGTGTGTGACGTGGTGTCCGCCGAGGACGGGCGGGACGTGCATCGTGGCGCTTGGGTCCAACTTGTCGATGGGATCGACGCCGATCTGCAGACTTGGCTGTCCAGCCATCCCGGCCGATACTTGCTGAAGTTGACATTGCCACAGGGCCTGAATGGCGACGAGGCGCCCCGCGTGGCGTTGCAGCAGCGCATCCGCACCATGCTCCAGTCTCAGCGGCGCTCCGATTATGATGAAGCCTGCGTATTGCGCCTTGATCCGTTGATGCTGGCGGCGGCCCAGATGTCTGACCGCATCAGCGAGCCTGGACTGCTGTCGTCGCTGCGCCACGAGTTCGGCCATCAGGCGCATCTGGCGCTGACCAGCGCCAATGGTGGCCTGTTCGTGCTGGCGGCGCGCGCCGGGCGAGAGGACGAGGTGGCCGTGGCCATCCGCAGGCGCATGGCCGCCCTGGCGCCGGCTCGGCTGACCGGCACTCGGCCGGGGATACTGGCCATGTTCGTGGAAGACACCGACCGCACCGAGTGGCGCCATCTGCGTGACAGACTGGAATTGGAAGGTGAGGCGCGCCAGTTCCTGACCCATCCCGAAGCCCGCACCGTGGTGGCTGTTACCTGCGCCTCCCGCCTGGAGCTGATGGGCATCGGCGCGCCCGACGCCGCATCGGACGGCGAGTTGCGGTTCCGCAACCCGGCCCACCCAGCCGCCAAGACCGCGGGCCTGGCCCCAGCGGTGCTGTCCTCGGTCTGACCGGCCGTCCTTTGGCGGGTAGGGTGGAAGAAATCCATCGTCTCTCGAAGCACCACGTAAGCCAATCAAGGCAAACCGGCGTGTGGTGAGTTGGAGCGACAGATTTCGTTCGCTCTACGCGGCGCGGATGCCTGCAATGAACCCGTTGAATGCCGCACTCAGTTCTTCGGCCTGCTTTGATAATCCGCCCGCCGCTCCCAGAACCTGGGTCGCCGCAGCGCCCGTTTCGTTCGCCGCCTGGCTAACGCCTGAGATATTGGCCGTTACCTCCTGGGTACTCGCAGCGGTCTGCTGCACGTTGCGGGCGATTTCGGAGGTGGCAGCACCCTGTTCCTCCACCGCCGAGGCGATGGTGACGGCGATGATGCGCACATCCTCGATCGTGGCGGTGATGCCCTTGATGGCATCTACGGCTTCCACCGTGGCGGTCTGGATCTGGCCGATCTGGGCGCGAATATCCTCGGTGGCCTTGGCGGTTTGCTGGGCGAGATTCTTTACCTCGGACGCCACCACCGCGAAACCCTTGCCCGCATCGCCAGCTCGGGCCGCCTCGATCGTGGCGTTCAGGGCCAGCAGATTGGTCTGGCCGGCGATGCTGGTGATCAGGCCCACCACGTCGCCGATCTTCTGAGCGCCTTCGGCCAGCGCGCGCACAATCACGTCGGTCCGCCGTGCCTCGTTCACCGCCTTTTCGGTTATCCGGGAGGATTGCTGCATCTGCCGCGTGATCTCGCCGATCGACGAGGTGAGTTCCTCGGCCGCCGATGCCGCCGTCTGCACACCGGCGCTCGCTTCCTCCGCCGCTGAGGCAACGTTGCTGGCCTGCTGATTGGTCTGTGCCGCGGTGGAAGACATCGATTGCGCCGTTGCCTCCAATTCAGTCGACGCCGTCGATACCAGACCCACAAGGCTGCCGGCCTGGGTCTCGAAATCCTGCACCAATGTTTCAAGCCTGGCTGATCGGGCCACGCGTTGCCCGGCTTCCAGCGTCCGCGCTTCGGACAGGTCACGTGCGGTCATGGCATTGCTACGGAACGCGTCCAGCGCTCGGGCCAGCATTCCCACCTCATCCTTGCGCCCGGTGCCAACCACGGTGAGATCCAGCTCCCCCGCGGCGACGCGGGTCATGCTCGCCGCCACGCCAGCAATCGGGCGCACGATCTTGAAGGTCACGATTGCCACAGTCAGCAGCAGCGACACCACCAGCCCGACAGAACCGGCCAGGATTAGCCAGAGCATCGAATTCTCGCTTTGCGCGACCGATGCGTCCCGCGAGGCTACAGCCTCGGATGTCAACGTCTTCTCACGCGCTTCAAGGGCGTTCACCAGTGTTGCCTGGAGTGGCACTCCACTGCTTGCATTCAGTGCGTTTGCCGCAGCGCCATCGCCGGCCAAGGCAAGCTTCATGATCGACCCGACCGCCTCGTCATACTCGACAAAATTGCGCTTGAGGGCGGCCACCAGCACCTGGCGAGGCGCATCTCCCAGTGCGAGCGCTGCCAGACGGTCCATGATGGTGTTGCTGTCGGCCTGTGCTGCGCGCATCGGAGCGACAAAAGCCCGGACCTTCTCGGGGTCGGTCTCGAGAACCATGCGGCGTACTGCGCTGGCCATCTTCAAACTGTCGATCTCCAATCTGCGATAGCCGTCCAGCCGGGCGCTGTGCACGTCCATCGTTTCCTTCATGGCGGCGCTCATGCGGTCCATCCCCACCTTGGCGACGCCGACAAGCCCCATCACGGTTGCCAGCATGAAGGCCACAGGGACCGATAGTTTCCAGATCAATTTCAGATTGTCGAACATTGAAAGCTCCGAAGTCGCGCCGATCGCGCTGCCTGTAAGCCTGCACCATGAGTCTTAATGATTCGTTTCGTGCGGCACCACTGAAGCCCGCGATCCGCCTTATTCCGTGCGAGGCAACGGCCGCGGTGGAGCCT